>JAJZYI010000071.1 GCA_021798135.1 Actinomycetes bacterium
GAGGCTCGGCAGGGTGACGGTGCAGCGGAGTGACCCGCAGCCGGGTCGTCCCGGGCGGGCGCCCACCGGCACCGCCGAGGCGGCCGTCGCCATCGTGGCCACCCTCGACCGGCGGACGAAGGTCCGCCTGCTCTCGGGTGCGGGCTGGTACGAGGTCGAGGGGCTGGCCGAGGAGGGCCTGGCGCCGGTCGCCGTCGCCGACGGTCCGCACGGCCTGCGGCACCAGGCCCGTGACGGGGACCACCTGGGCATGGGGGGCTCGGTCCCGGCGACGTGCTTCCCGACCGCGGCGACGCTGGGCTCGACGTGGGACGTCCGGCTGGTCGAGGAGGTCGGGGCCGCGCTCGGCGCGGAGGCGGTGGCGCTGGGCGTCGGCGTGGTCCTGGGACCGGGGCTCAACATCAAGCGCCACCCGGCGGGCGGCCGGTGCTTCGAGTACCTGTCCGAGGACCCGGTGCTCGGCGGGAAGCTGGCCGCGGCCATGGTCCGCGGCATCCAGTCGCAGGGCGTCGGCGCGTGCCTGAAGCACTTCGCGGTGAACAACCAGGAGTCGCACCGGTTCGTCGTCGACGCCGTCGTCGACGAGCGCACGATGCGCGAGCTGTACCTGACCGGCTTCGAGATCGCCGTCAAGGAGTCGGCGCCGTGGGCCGTCATGAGTGCGTACAACCTCGTCAACGGCACCTACGCCTCCGAGCACCCGGAGCTGCTCGGCCAGGTCCTGCGCGACGAGTGGGGCTTCGAGGGGCTCGTCATGAGCGACTGGGGCGCGGTGAACGACCGGGTCGCCGCGGTGCGCGCCGGGTTGGACCTGGAGATGCCCAGCAGCGGCGGCGCCTTCGACGCGGACGTCCTCGCCGCGCTCGACGCGGGAACCCTCGGCGAGGACGAGGTGGACCGGTGCGCCACCCGGGTCGTCGAGCTCCTGCTGCGGACCAGGCGGCACCGCCGGCCGAGCGACCACGATGCCCACCACCGGCTCGGGCGCCGCGCCGCCGCCGCCGGGTCCGTGCTCCTCGCCAACGACGGCGTCCTGCCGCTCGCCCCCGGCGTCGCCCGCCTCGCCGTCGTCGGTGCCTTCGCCGAGGCTCCCCGGTTCCAGGGCGCCGGGAGCTCCCAGGTGCGCCCGACGCGGGTCGACCGCCTGCTCGACCTGGTGCGGGAACGGGTCGGCCCCGGCACCACGGTCGCCTACGCGCCGGGCTACGACCCCGCCACGGGCGCCACGAGCCAGGCACTGCTGCAGGAGGCGCTCGCCGCGGCCGACGGCGCCGACGTCGTCGTCTTCCACGGCGGCCTGCCGGCCCACCTGGAGTCGGAAGGCTTCGACCGCGCTTCGCTGGACCTCCCCGGCGACCAGGTCGTCCTCATCGAGGCGCTGGCAGCCCGGGGCGCCCCGGTCGTGGTGGTGCTCAGCAACGGCGGCGTCGTCCACCTGCCGTGGTCCGGCCGGGTCGCCGCCGTCCTGGAGTGCTGGCTGGGCGGCCAGGCGGGTGCCGGCGGGATCGTCGACGTCCTCTTCGGCGACGCCGACCCCGGGGGCCGGCTGGCCGAGAGCATCCCCGAGCACGTCGCCCAGCTCCCCGCCGACCGGAACTTCCCGGGCCGGCCCCGTCAGGTCGAGTACCGCGAGGGCCTGGCGGTCGGCTACCGCTTCCACGACACGGCGGGCGTGCCGGCCCGCTTCCCCTTCGGCCACGGGCTGTCGTACACGACGTTCGAGTGGACCGACGCCGCCCTCGAGGGGGCCGGCACCGACGTCACCGTCACGGTGCGGGTGGCCAACACCGGGGACCGGCCCGGCAGCGACGTGGTGCAGGTCTACGTGCGCGACCGGGACGCCTCGGTGCCGCGCCCGGACAAGGAGCTCAAGGGCTTCGCCAAGGTCCACCTCGAACCCGGTGCCAGCGAGGTCGTCGCCATCCCGCTCGACCGCCGGGCCTTCGCCGTGTGGGACACGGCGGCCGATGCCTGGCTCGTCGAATCCGGGACCTTCGACGTCGTCGTGGCCCGGTCGTCCGCCGACCCGGTCGCCGAGCTCGCCCACCACGTCGACTCGCCCGACGAGGTGGCGCCCGTGCCGGGTCCCGCCGGTGCCGTCATGACCGACGAGGAGCTCGCCGACCTGCTGGGGTGCGAGGTCCCCGAGCCCCCGCCGGCCCGACCGTTCACCCGCAACTCGACCATGGAGGACGTGGAGGCCACCCGGCTGGGACGGAAGGTCGCCACCGCGGTCCAGCGCGTGGCCATGCGGGGGGCGGCCAGGCAGCTCGACGATCCTGACGCCGCCATGCTCGGCATGTTCGGGTCGCTGCTGCGCGAGGGGCCCGCACGCGGCCTGGTCCTGTTCAGCTCCGGCAAGATCTCCTTCGCCATGCTCGACGCAGCCCTCGCCGTCTGCAACGGCGAACGGCCCAGGGTCGTCCGGGCGATCCGCACGGCGGTCAGGGCACGGCGCCAGCGGGGCTGAGCAGGGCAGCGGCCGGCAGCGGCACACCAGGCGGGGGCGCGGCGCCGAGCCCGGAGGTGACGGCCGAGCAGACGTACCGGGCCTCGGCCACGACGCCCCGGACGAGCGGCGGGTCCATCGGGGCCGATCACCCCGCGCGGGTGAGGACGCCCGTCGGCATCGGGAGGACCCTGGGCTGTGACGGGCGCCGAACCGCTCGTCGGGTTGAGCTCGGGCCTTCCCGGGCTCCGGGCAAGGAGAGCCGCCATGGTGGCATACACCTATCCGCTCTTGAACCTGTTCTGGACGATGCTCGTCCTCTTCGCCTTCGTGATGTGGGTCTACCTGCTGTTCGTGGTCATCGCCGACATCTTCCGCAGCCACGACATGGGAGGCTGGGCGAAGGCGGCATGGCTGGTGGGCGTCCTCATCCTCCCGCTGGTCGGGCTCCTCGTCTACCTGATCGCCCGCGGTGGCCGCATGGCCGAGCGCAGCGCCGACGAGGCGTACCGGCGCCAGCAGGAGTTCGACGCCTACGTCCGGCGCACCGCCCACACCGACGGGGCGTCGCCCGTCGACGAGCTGGCCAAGCTTGCCGCCCTGCGCGACGACGGCAAGGTGACGGACCGGGAGTACGAGCAGGCCAAGGAGAAGCTGCTCCGGTGACGGCCGCGCAGGTGCCCGCACCGCCGGGCGAACGGGGCCGGCCGGGCGAACGCGGCGGGGAGGGCGAGCCATGACGACGACACGAACCAGATCCGTGCGGTCGGACGGCCAGGCCGGGGCCGAGGCGACCAGGGAGTTCTTCGAGGGGCTGGCCGAGCGGCCGGAGGACCTCCTCGTCAGCCGCCTGTCGGGGAGCATCCGCTTCGACCTCGCCGCCGAGGGCGGTGTCACCCACTGGTACGTGGAACTGGACCGCGGCCGAGTCACGGTGTCCCACAGGCGAGGGCCCGCCGACGGCGTCCTGGCGATGGACGCGGGCCTCTTCGACGACATCGTGCTCGGCCGCGCCAACGCCCTGGCGGCAGTGCTGCGGGGGGCCGTCGCCGCCGAGGGCGATCTCGGGCTGATCATGTCGTTCCAGCGGCTGTTCGGGGCACGCGCCGCCGGCCGGCAGGCCGCGATCGAACGGCCGGCGCACGACGGGCCGGCGAGCCGGCGACACGGGAGGGAGCGATGAGCGACGGTCTGGTCCAGATCCTTGAGGGGAACACGTTCGTGGTGAGCGACGGGCGCGGGGACATCGACGCGTCGCCGACCGATCCGACCGGGTTCTTCTCGTTCGACACCCGGTTCCTCTCGTCGTGGGTGCTGACGGTCGACGGGGAACGGCTGAACGCGCTCGCCACCGACGACCTCCGGTACTTCGAGTCGCGCTTCTTCCTCGTCCCCGGCACCGGCACCGTCTACGTGGACGCCACGCTGTCGGTGATACGCCAGCGTGCCGTCACCACCGAGGGCTTCACGGAGGAGGTGACCGTCCTCAACCACCGCGACGAGGCCGTCCGGCTCGCCCTGCGCATGGACGCGGCGAGCGACTTCGCCGACCTCTTCGAGGTGAAGGACGCTCTGGCCAAGAAGGGCTCCTACCAGCGCAGTGTCGTCGATGGCACCCTGGTGCTGGGCTACGAGCGCGAGACCTTCCGGCGGGCGACGCACGTGTCCGCGTCGACCGGCGGCATCGCCGACGAGGAGGGCATCGCCTTCGACGTGGTGCTCGAACCGCACGGCTCCTGGCGCACCGACCTGCACGTGGTGGCGGTGCAGGACGTACCGGGCCCGCAGCGGCGGGAGGGATCGCGGCGTGGCGCAGCGCAGGACAAGGCTGCGGCCCTCGATCGCTGGATGGCCCAGGCGCCCCGGCTCGAGTCCGATGGCGACGCCCTGAAGCGCACCTACCAGCGCAGCATGGTCGACCTGGCCGCGCTGCGCTTCACGGCCCGCACCCTGCCCGGCCGGGCGCTGCCCGCCGCCGGCCTGCCGTGGTTCATGACCATGTTCGGCCGGGACAGCATCTTCACCAGCCTGCAGGCGCTGCCGTTCGCCGCCGAGCTGGCGGCGACGACCCTGCTGGCGCTGGCCGAGCGCCAGGGCTCGCGCGTCGACGACTTCCGCGACGAGCAGCCCGGGCGGATCCTGCACGAGATGCGGTACGGCGAGCTCACGGCCTTCGAGGAGCGCCCCCACTCCCCCTACTACGGCGCGGCCGACGCCACCGCCCTGTTCGTCGTCCTGCTCGACGAGTACGAGCGGTGGACCGGTGACCGGGCGCTCGTGCGTGCCCTGGAGCCCGAGGCCCGTGCCGCGCTCGCCTGGATCGACGACTGGGCCGACCTCCAGGGGAACGGCTACGTCTCGTACCGGACGCGCAATCCGACGACCGGGCTGGAGAACCAGTGCTGGAAGGACTCGTGGGACTCGATCTCCTACCGGGACGGGAGGCTGCCGGGGTTCCCCCGCGCCACCTGCGAGCTCCAGGGCTACACCTACGACGCCAAGCTCCGCGCCGCGCGCCTGGCCCGCCTGGTCTGGAAGGACACGGCGTACGCCGAACGGCTGGAGCTCCAGGCGGCAGACCTGAGGCGCCGGTTCAACGCGGACTTCTGGGTGGAGGACGGCGAGCACTTCGCCGTCGCCCTCGACGCCGACGGGAGCCAGGTCGACTCGCTCACGTCCAACATCGGTCACCTGCTGTGGAGCGGGATCGTGGACGGTCCCAAGGCCCGCATCGTGGCCCGCCACCTGATGGGCGACCGGCTGTGGTCCGGCTGGGGTATCCGCACCCTGGCCGAGGGCGAGGGGCGCTACAACCCCATCGGCTACCACGTCGGGACGGTGTGGCCGTTCGACAACTCCTTCATCGCGTGGGGCCTGCGGCGCTACGGGATGAAGGAGGAGGCGGCCCGGGTCGCCGGTGCCATCCTCGACGCCGCCGAGTTCTTCGACGGTCGGCTCCCCGAGGCGTTCGCCGGCTACCGGCGCGAGTCGACCCGGTACCCGGTCCGCTACCCCACGGCCTGCTCGCCCCAGGCGTGGTCGACCGGCGCCCCGCTGCTGCTGCTGCGCACCATGCTCGGTCTGGAGCCACTCGACGGTCACCTCGTCGTCGACCCGTTGCTGCCGGAGGGGCTCGGCTGGGTGGAGCTGCTCGACATCCCCGGGGCGTGGGGGGTGGTCGACGCCTTCGGCCGGGGCCGGCCACACGCGGGGCACCGGCCGGTGCGTCGCGCTGCCCCTGGTGCTCCGGAGGCGGAGCGGCACCGGCGGCGCTCCCGGGCAGGAGCCGCTGCCACCTGACACGGCGCGCCGTCGGCGGTCCCGGCCGCGTGCCGGCGCTCGCCCGACCGGGTGCCGCCAGAGGTGAACGAGAACGACTGTACGGGAACGGGAGTATGGACGGGGTGCGTGAGCCGCTACATGATGAGCATGCGACCACAGCATGCGGCCCACCGACACCAGGACACCGAGGACAATAGCGGTCCCGATAGGTGAGCCGAAGCCGGCATGAATGAATCGGGGCATGGGGTCCAATCGATGAGCCCCGCTCGGTACGAATGCCCGAGGGAATGGTTCGCCCCGTTGGTGGAACGATCCAGGAATGTATGCCCGGGGGCACGATCCGCTCCGTGGGTGAGCCGAGCGTGGTGCGAGGGCCCGGTGCGAGGGCCCGGCGGCACGGGTGCTCACCGGGCGTGCTCCCTCCGGCGCCGCAGGTCGTCCGACACCAGGGGCGAGCATCGTGTCGATGCTGGTGATGGCGGCACCAACAGCGACGGCCTCCCGCGTCGACATGGTCCTGCACCTGTGGGTCCCCTCCATCGCCCGTGGCCCGTTGCCGGTTTCGGCCGACGCTTGCACAGCTCGTCGGTGGCCTGAAGCGCCAGGGCCGGCAGTGGCACCGGGAGGGACTGCGCCGGGTGGGACATCGCCGGGTGGGACCGCGCCCACGAAACGGCCCCGGGGGACGCGCCGACTTTGCTCAACAGCATCTCAACCATAGGCTACTACTGCACCACAGATGGCGAGGGCCGTTCGGCCCTGTGAGACGCAGCGATCATAGCCGAACAATCAGACATAGGCGACGAGACGGAGGTGGATCGGTGTTTGCATACACATACCCCATTCTGAACATCTTCTGGTCGATGTTCGTGTTCTTCGGCTTCTTCCTGTGGCTCTGGCTGCTCATCACGATCTTCGTGGACATCTTCCGGAGCCGGGACATCGGCGGGTTCGCCAAGGCCCTGTGGTTCCTGCTGGTGCTGGTGCTGCCGCTCGTCGGCGTCCTCATCTACCTCATTGCCCGGGGGCGGTCGATGCACGAGCGCGCGGCCAGCGATGCTGCTGAGCAGGAGGCGGCGTTCCGCCAGTACGTGCGCCAGGCGGCCGCGTCCGGTGGTGGGCCCTCGACGGCGGACGAGCTGGCGAAGCTGGCGGCCCTGGCCGACAAGGGCGCGATCAGCCAGCAGGAGTTCCAGGAGCAGAAGGCCAGGCTCCTCGCGCAGCAGCCCCAGCAGCCGCAGCAGCCGACGGCAGCCTGAACCGGGCCGGGTCTCCACTGGGCCGCGTCGCAGGGGCAGTGGTCGGAGACCGGAGGTCCGGAGGGCGCGACGACGGGCGGGAGCGACGCCGGGAGCCGTCATGGCGCTAGGCCACCCGAGCGACGGGGGTCCACCGATGACCGAACGAAGGTACCCATCGAGTGCCGACCGTCCGGGGGGGGCGTCGGGCCAGCCGGCCCGACCTCCCCGGGCGGACGCCGGCAGCACCGTCCCCGACAGCGCTTCGCCCTCCTCCGCCGGCGAAGCGGCAGCGGGCCACGGGGACGGCGCTGCCGGGGTCCGCGGCGCGGCGCAAACCGGTGCCGGCCCGGCCGCCGAGCCCGTCGGCGCGGACACGGCCGAACCGGCGGCGAGCGAGCTGGACCGGCTGCGAGGCGAGGTCACCGCCCTGCGGGCTCGCAACGAGGAGCTCGAGCGAGCGCGCCGTCACCGGCCGGTGTTCTCGGTCGCCAGGGGCTCGACCGGGCGGAGGATCCTGAGCACCGTCCTCGTGGTCCTCGCCGTGATACTGGCGCCCGTCTCCGTGCTGTCGGTGTGGGCGAAGGGCACGTTGACCGACACCGGCCAGTACGTGGCCACCGTCGCGCCGCTCGCGCAGAACCCCGACGTGCAGGCGGCGGTCACCGCCAGGCTCACCGCAGCGGTGACGGACGCCGTCGACGTCCCCGCGCTCGTGCAGCGGGTCCTGCCGAGCGGGCAGTCCGAGCTCGCCGGCCCGCTCACCTCCGTCGTGGACCGGTTCATCGGGGGGGCGGTGAGTGGCGTCGTCCACTCCCCTCGCTTCGCCGAGGCGTGGACGGCCGCCAACCGGGCCGCCCACGCCCAGCTGATGGGCGCCCTGCAGGGCACGAGCACCGGCGGGCTGTCCGTCAAGAACGGCGAGGTCACGCTCAACCTGGGCCAGCTGGTCGACCAGGTGAAGCGCCAGCTGTCGGCCCAGGGGCTCACCGCGGTGGACAGGATCCCCACCGATCGCATCGGCGGCACCTTCACGCTGTTCCAGTCGACGGCGGTGACCAAGGTGCAGTGGGGCTTCCGCGCCCTGCAGGTGATGGGCACCTGGCTGCCGTTCGTGGCGCTCGCGGTCCTGCTGCTCGGCGTGTGGCTGGCCCGTGACCGGCGGCGTGCGCTGATCGGTGCCGGCGCCGGTGTCGTCGTCGTCATGCTCCTGTTCGGGCTGGGGACCGCGCTCGGCCGGAGCTACTACGTCAACCACCTGCCCGCGTCGGTGTCGCGCCCGGCCGTGACCGCCGCCGCCGACGTCATGCTCCGGTTCCTGCGGCAGTCCTTCTGGGCCATGGTGGTCCTGGGCGTCCTGGTCGCCGCCGCCGCCGTCGTCGCCGGTCCCTCGGCGGTCGCCCGGGGCACGCGGAACCTCTGCACCACCGGCATGGGACGCCTCGGTGACCGGGCCGAGCGTGCCCGCGTGCTGCCCACCCCCGTCCGCACCTTCGTCGCTCCCTACCGCCGGTGGTGGGAGGTGGGTGTCGTCGTGGCCGGCGTGGTGGTCCTGTTCTTCTGGCGGGGCAGGACGGTCGCGGTCGAGGTCTGGACGGCGGTCATCGTGGTGGTCGGGCTGCTGCTGGTCGAGCTCGTGGGCCGGCGGACACCCGGTGCCGCCGTCGTCCCGGGCGGTGACGTGGCAGAGGCCGCGCCGCCCCCAACCACGGAGATCGGCGGCGACGGCTCCTCCGGCGCGTCGGCCGCGTGACATGGCGGAGGCCAGGCAGCCCCACGTGCCCGCCGGTGACGCGACGGGCGATGGGCGGGCGGGCGTGGACCGCCCCGGTCCGGCGTCGTGCGAGCCGGTCGCACCGGCGCTGCCACGCTCCCGGGTGCGCCCGGCTCGGAAGGTGGCTCGGCGGTCCCGCAGGGTGGCCCTTCGAGAGGGGTTGCGGCGTTTCATCGCCGCCATCGAGCAGGGTGACGAGCAGGTCGTCGAGGCCGAGGTGCTGCGCTGGAGCCGCGAAGGGCGGCACCTCGCCCCCCTGGCGTTGTGCGTCGGAGCGTTCGTCATGCTCTTCCACGGCATGCGGCGCCTCTGGATGAACTGGCGGCTCGTCCTGGTGGAGGCGCTCCCGGCGATGTGGGCCTGGGCGATGATGCTCGACCTGAAGGTCCACCTGCTCGGCGGCAGCGCCTTCCGGCTGTGGCAGGGCCCGCTGGCCATCGTGCTCGTCACCGGGACAGCGGTCGTCACCGTCGCCGCCTTCTACCTCAACACCGTGTTCGCCTTCGCCCTCCTCGCTCCCGAGGGCGCGGTGCTCCGGCCGGCGTTCTCCCAGGCCAACGGCCACCTCAGGGTGCTGTCGGGTGTGGGCGCCGCCGTCGGCGTGGCGCTGGGGGTGTCGGCCTTCGTCGTGCCGCGCTGGGGGCGGGGGTGGTTCACGTTTGCGCTCGGCATCGCGGTGGGCGCACAGATGGTGGCCTCGGTGCTGGTACCCGCCCGGCTGGTCAGGAGGCCCTCCCCCACCCGGCCCCGGCGCGACCGGCTGGTGGCGGGCGTGATCGCCAGCGTGCTGGGTGCGGTGGTCTGCATGCCGTCGTACGCCCTCGGGCGGGTGGGGGTCTGGCTCCTCGGCTCGCACGGCCTGCTGGTCCTCGGGATCGTCCTGCTGGTCATCGGGCTCGGCCTCCACTCGGGAGCCACCGGGGCGGTCAAGGCGATCAAGATGAGTGCCAAGGCGGCCATCTGGCGCGACGGCTCCGGGGACGCGGCGCCGGGTGGCGGCGATGCGGCCCGGTCCGACGGGCCGGACGCGAGCGCGGACCGGGTCGCGGGCAGGGGCGCGTACGCGTGCGGTGCCCCGCCGCGGCCCGACGAGGCGCGCCCCGGCCTGGGTGCCCCGGAGAGGGAGGACGTGCCGCCCGCGGCGCCACCCCCTCCGGCGCGCGGTAGCGCCACCCCCTCCGCTGTGCGGCAGCGCCACCTGCTGGCTGGCACCAGGTGGCAGTCGAGAAGGGAGCCGGTCCATGATGTCTCTGCTGTGGTGGCAGCTGGTGCTGCGCCCTCGACCTGATGGGCAGGGGGCGGCGCCGAACAGCCGGACGGCGCGCCGGCTCTCGTTCCGCTCCGGCGAGTCCGTGGTCATGGTGGCCCACCCGTCCCGCCTCTTCTCCCTGCCCAAGTACCTCCTCACCATCGGGCTCTACGGGATCTGGCGGAAGCGGCACGACTACGTCGTGACCGACCAGCGGGTCATGATCGGGCGCGGTGTCGTGGTCCGGCGGGAGTGGACGATCCCGATGCGGCGGATCGAGGCCGTGTCGTTCATCCGACGCGGTGCGGGCGCCTTCTGCGAGCTCGAAGCGCTCACCACACGGGGCCGGGAGGTCGACTCGGTGGGCCCGCTCTCGTCCCGGGACGCCCGCCGCATGGTCTCGGCCATCGACGCTCACCTGTGACGACGCGGCCCGATCGTGCAGGGCGCTGTGGCGGCGCGGCCCGATCGTGCCGGCCGGCTGTGACGACGCGTCCGGGAGCTGCGGCCGGCCACCTGTCACCCACCACCACGTTCGACGAAGGGAGCTGCGATGGCCGAGGCTCGTGACATGCACCAGCCCGTGGGCGATCGACGGGAGGACGAGGGACACGGCCCGGTCCCGGACGTCCTCGGAACGTGGCTCCCCGGGACGGTCGCCGGGGCGATCTCGGTCGTCCTGGGCCTCGTCGTCGCCTTCAACCCCACCAGCTCGCTCAACGTGGTCTCCATCCTCCTCGGCGTGCTGCTGGTCGTGTTCGGCCTGCTCCACGTGGCCCGGGCCGTCGGCGGCGCCCCCCGCAACCGCGCCGGGGCAGCGATCGCCGGCATCGTGTACCTCGCGCTCGGGGTGGTGCTCATCCGGCACCTGAACGTGACCGTGGTCCTGCTCGCGCTCCTGGTCGGCCTGACCTGGATCGTGCAGGGCGTGGTCGGGATGATGGCCGCGGCGACCCAGCAGGGGACGACCCGCGCGTGGCTCGTCGGCGTCGGCGTCGTCAGCCTCGTCGCTGGGATCGTCGTCATCGCCGCGCCGATCGGATCCGTCACCGTCCTGACGGTGCTCCTGGGCATCTGGTGGATCGTCTTCGGCTTCCTGGAGATCGGCGGTGCCCTGGTGCTGCGGCACGAGCTGCGTCGCTCCGAGTCCTCCTCCGACGGCCCGGGCGGCGGTCCGGCCGATGTCGTCGACTGGGGCGGGCAGCCCCATCGGCGGCACAGGGGCCCGGTCGGTGGGGCAGGGGGCTGAGCTCCCCGCCACGGACCAGGCGGGCGGGCAGCTGGGGCCCGCCACACCAGCGGCGGGAGCGAACGGCGCGGCACCCGGTGCGGTGCGGACCGATGGTGGGTGGTCGTGGCGGATCGGAGGCTCTCCGAACCCCTGGTCCGCCCGCCAGGCGCCGGGTGGTCAGGAAGCGGGGCCCGGCTCGGACGGCCCCGCTGACCGACCCAGCCGTGATGGCGGCCGTGGCTCGTCCGCTGCGACGGGCGTCCTCGGTCAGTTCGCCGGACCGGTGACGAGCTGCACGCCGGTCGAGTGCCGCTGCCCCGACGTGTCGAGCCAGGTGATGCGGATGGTGTCGCCCGGATGGAAGGCGCGCAGCGCGTCGACGAGCGACGACGCCGACGGCACGGTCCGGTCGTCGAGCGCGGTGATCGTGTCGCCGGCGACCAGCCCGGCCTGCTCGGCGGGTGACCCGTCGATGACCCCGACGACCTGGGCACCGGCACCGCCCGGGGCGTCCTGGACACCGACGCCGAGGAAGGCCGCGGGGCCGATGTGGATGGTCTCGGAGGCCTCCCCGGCCTCGATCTGGCGGGCGATCCCCAGCGCGGTGTTGGTGGGGATGGCGTACCCCTCGCCGGCCCCGCCCTCGACCGTGTAGCCGTTGGACGCCGCCGTGTTGATGCCGATCACCCGACCGTCGGCGTCCACCAGGGGACCGCCGGAGTAGCCGGGCTGGATGGCGGCGTCCGTCTGGATCATGCCAGCGAGCTGTTCGCTCAGGCCCTGGGAGTCGCTGGCGACGATCGTCTGGTCCAGCGCCGTCACCCTGCCCGAGGCGGTCCTGGGGGCTCCCCCCGCGCCGCCGGCGTTGCCGATGGCCACCACGGCGTCCCCGACGGCCACCGACGACGAGTCGCCGAACGGCACGCGGGCCAGGCCCGATGCCCCCTGGAGGTGCAGGACGGCGACGTCGTGGGAGGCGTCGGTGCCGGCCACCACGGCACGGTAGGTCCGGCCGTCGCCGATGTCGGTCACCTCCACGCTGGTGGCGCCGTTGATCACGTGGTTGTTGGTGAGGACCTCGCCGGAGGCGCTCAGGACCATCCCGGTCCCCGCCGACCGGGCGCTCTGGTACCCGAGGGTGCTGTCGATGTCGACGACGCCGGGTTCGACGCCAGCGGTGACCGAGGTGGGCGGCGCTGCCGGCGCCGACGACGTCCCCCCGGTCGACAGGGCGCGGGTGACCACGACGGCGACGAGCACCACCACCGCGATGACCACCGCCTCGACGACCAGTGCCGGTCGACGCCGGCGCGGTGGTTGCTGCGCCAGCGGCGGTGGTCGTGGCGGCGCCTCGGTCACGACGGGCCTCCGAACCTGGTTCCCGAGCGGAACCGTGTCGACCAGCATGTGCGGAGGGACGTCGACGCGGCAAGGGGCGAACGACCCGGCCGCTTCCG
>JAJZYI010000072.1 GCA_021798135.1 Actinomycetes bacterium
CCGAGCGCGCCGGCGCCCCGGCGGCCTCGCGACCGGGCCCCGCCACCGCGGGCCCGGCGCCCACCGGCGCCACCGGTGTCCCGCCGTGCACGGCGCCCACGAGCTCCCGCACCGAGCGCACGCCGCGGCGGGCGCACCAGCGCCGCAGCTGGCGCAGCACCAGCGCCGGCGCGCGCGGGTCGGCGAACGTCGCCGTGCCCACCTCGACGGCGTCGGCCCCTGCCACCAGCATCTCGGCGGCGTCGGCACCTCGGCAGACGCCCCCGACCCCGACGATCCCGGCGGTGGGGAAGGCGGCCCGGCAGTCGTGGACGGCACGGACGGCAACCGGACGGATCGCCGGCCCCGACAGACCCCCGCCGGCGGCGCCCGAGCCGAGCCGGTAGGCCCGCCGGCGCGGGTCGACGGCCATGCCCAGCACGGTGTTCACGAGCACGAGCGCCTCGGCACCGGCGCCCAGCGCGGCACCGGCGACCTCGACGATGTCGGGGACGTTGGGGCTCAGCTTGGCCCACCGGGGCAGCCCTGCGGCCCCGGCGGCGTCGACCGCCTCCGCTGTCGCCGCCGGCGAGTGGGCGAACATCCGGCGGCGATCCTCCACGTTGGGGCAGCTCACGTTGACCTCGACGGCCACCACGCCCGGGGCCCCGGCGAGCATGGCGGCCGCGGCGGCGAACTCCCCGACGGTCCGCCCCCAGATGCTGGCCACGACGGTGGCACCGCGGTCGAGCAGCGCCGGCAGGTCGCGCTCCAGCCAGGCCTCCACGCCGGGGCCCTGCAGGCCGACCGAGTTCAGCATGCCCGCCGGCGTCGGGTGGACCCGCGGGGCCGGGTTGCCAGGCCACGGCACGGCCGCCAGGGACTTCACGACCACGCCGCCGAGCTCGGCGAGCTCCAGGTAGGCGCCGAGCTCGGCGGCGTGCCCGGCGGTGCCCGACGCGGTCAGCACCGGGGCGCCCAGCGCCACCGAGCCCACGCGCGTGCGCATGTCGACCGCCCGGCGGCCGCCGGTCACCGGGCCCGGGCCCCCGGCCCGGGACCGCTCCCGCCGCCGGCGGGCACGGCGGTCCCCGTCGCTCCGTGCAGCTCCTGCAGGGTCACCACCGCGAGCCCGTGCGCCGACCAGTCGGCGATCCCCGCGGCGGCGGCTCGGGCGGCGGCGACGGTCGTGAGGCACGGGACCTGGTTGGCGAGCGCCGCGGTGCGGATGTGCACGCCGTCGGCCCGCGGCCCGCGGCCGCGCGGCGTGTTCACGACCAGCTGCACGGCGCCGGACTCGATGAGCGCGACGGCGTCCTCCTGGCCGGGGCGCTGGTCACCGACCTTGGCGACGACGGTGGCGACGGGCACGCCGTGCTCCTGCAGGTACTCGGCCGTGCCCGCCGTGGCGGCGAGCCCGAAGCCGAGGTCCCGGAAGGCGCGGGCCGCCTCGAGCCCCCCCGGCTTGTCGCGGTCGGCCAGCGACAGGAACACCGTGCCGCTCCCGGGGAGGCGCGTGCCGGCGGCGATCTGGCTCTTGGCGAAGGCGAGCCCGAAGGTGGTCCCGACGCCCATCACCTCGCCGGTCGACCGCATCTCCGGTCCGAGCAGGGTGTCGACGCCGGGGAAGCGGCTGAACGGCAGCACGGCCTCCTTCACCGCCACGTGGGCGCCGCCCGACGGCGGCCGGAGCGTGCCCTCGGCCCGCAGCTCGGCCAGCGTGGCGCCGACCATCAGCCGGGCGGCCACCATCGCCACGGGCACGCCGGTCGCCTTCGCCACGAACGGCACCGTCCGGCTGGCTCGCGGGTTGGCCTCCAGCACGTGGGCGACGCCGTCCTTCACCGCGAACTGCACGTTGATCAGGCCGACGACGCCCAGCGCCTCGGCGATGTCGCGCGTGTGGCGCTCCACGGCGGCGACCACGGCCGGGGCGAGGGTCTGCGGGGGGAGCGCGCAGGCGGAGTCGCCCGAGTGCACGCCCGCCTCCTCCACGTGCTCCATGACCCCGGCGACCAGGACCTCTCCGGCCCGGTCGCGCAGGGCGTCCACGTCGACCTCGATGGCGTCCTCGAGGAAGCGGTCCACGAGCACCGGCGCCAGGGCCGCCGGCCCGCCCTCGCGGGCGAGCGACCCCGCCAGCGCTGCGACCACCTCGGCCAGGCGGTCGTCGTCGTAGACGATCTCCATCGCCCGCCCGCCGAGCACGTAGCTGGGCCGGACCAGCACCGGGTAGCCGACCCGCGCCGCGACGGCGCGGGCCTCGGCGACGTCGACGGCCGTGCCGCCGGGGGGCTGCGGGATCCCGAGCCGGGCGCACAGCGCGTTCCACCGCTCCCGGTCCTCGGCGGCGTCGATGGACTCGGGCGGCGTCCCCAGGACCGATCCCTCCGGCAGACCCGCCGCCAGCTTGAGCGGGGTCTGGCCTCCCAGGGCCACCACCACGCCGGCGACGGGCCCGGCCCGCCGCTCGGCGTCGAGCACGTTGGCGACGTCCTCGGCCGTGAGCGGCTCGAAGTAGAGCCGGTCGGAGGTGTCGTAGTCCGTGGAGACGGTCTCCGGGTTGCAGTTGACCATCACCGTGTCGAAGCCCGCCTGCCGCAGCGCCATGGACGCGTGGACGCAGCAGTAGTCGAACTCGATGCCCTGGCCGATGCGGTTCGGTCCCGACCCGAGGATCACCACGCGTGGCCGGCCCGCCGGTGCCACCTCGTCCTCGTCCTCGTAGGTGGCGTAGTGGTAGGGGGTCCGGGCCTCGAACTCCGCCGCGCACGTGTCGACGGTCTTGAAGGTGGCGCGCACGCCGGCGGCCAGGCGAGCCTCGCGCACGTCCGCCTCGGTGACCGCCCCTTCGGCCCCGCCGAGCAGGTACGCGAGCTGGGCATCGGAGAAGCCGAGCCGCTTGGCCTGCCGCCACGACCGGCGGTCGAGGCGGTCGAGGACGGCGGCGCCGGGGCCGTCGCCCGCGGGCGGGGCCGCCAGCTCGGCGATCCGCGCCCGCATGGCGGTGATCCGGCCGATCTGGTCCAGGAACCACGGGTCGACGCCGGTGGCCCTGTGCACCTCGTCGGGCGGGATGCCGCGTCGCAGGGCGGCCTCGAGCTCGAACACCCGGCCGGGCGTCGGGACGGCGGCGCGCGCGAGCAGCTCGGCGTCGCCGAGCGCGTCGAGGGACCGCTCGGCCGGGTCCGCGTTGAGGCCGGCACGCCCCTGCTCCAGCGACCGCAGGGCCTTCTGCAGCGACTCGGGGAACGTCCGGCCGATGGCCATCACCTCGCCGACCGACTGCATCCGCGTGCCCAGCCCCTCGGGGACGCCGGGGAGCTTCTCGAAGGCCCAGCGCGGCACCTTCGTGACGACGTAGTCGATGGTCGGTTCGAAGCTCACCGGGGTGACCCCGGTGATGTCGTTGGTGATCTCGTCCAGGGTGTAGCCGACGGCCAGGCGGGCGGCGATCTTGGCGATGGGGAAGCCCGTCGCCTTCGACGCGAGCGCCGAGGACCGCGACACCCGGGGGTTCATCTCGATCACCAGGCGCCGGCCGGTGGCCGGGTCGACGGCGAACTGGATGTTGGAGCCGCCGGTCTCCACCCCGACCCGCCGGATGCAGGCGAAGGCCTCGTCCCGCATGGCCTGGTACTCGACGTCCGAGAGGGTCTGGGCCGGCGCGACGGTGATGGAGTCGCCGGTGTGGACGCCCATGGGGTCGAGGTTCTCGATGGCGCAGACGACCACGCAGTTGTCGGCCCGGTCGCGCATGACCTCGAGCTCGTACTCCTTCCAGCCCACGATCGAGCGCTCCACCAGGACCTGGTGCACGGGGCTGGCCGCCAGGCCCTCGGCCGCCACCCGCGCCAGCGCCTCGCGATCGAGGGCGACGCCGGTGCCGGCACCGCCCAGGATGTAGCTGGGCCGGACCATGATCGGGTAGCCGATGGCGTCCCCGATGGCCAGCGCCTCGTCGACGCCGTGGGCGAAGCCCGAGGCGGGCACCTGCAGGCCGATCTCCTCCATCGCCGACTTGAAGCGGTCGCGGTCCTCGGCCGTGGCGATCGCCTCCGCCGAGGCCCCGATGAGCTGCACGCCGTGCTCCTGCAGCACGCCGCGCTCGACCAGCGCCATCGCCAGGTTGAGCGCCGTCTGCCCGCCCAGCGTGGGCAGCACGGCGTCGGGCCGCTCGCGCGCCACGATGGCGGCCAGGACGTCCGGGTCCAGGGGCTCCACGTAGGTCCGGTCCGCCAGGCCCGGGTCGGTCATGATCGTCGCCGGGTTGGAGTTGGCGAGCACCACCCGGTACCCCTCGGCGGCCAGCACCCTGCAGGCCTGGGTGCCCGAGTAGTCGAACTCGCAGGCCTGGCCGATGACGATCGGCCCCGAGCCGATGACCAGGATGGTCTCGATGTCGTCGCGGCGCGGCATCAGCGTCCTCCGCCGGGCTGCGGTACCGGGTCCGTCACGGTCGGCCTCCGTCGAGCATGTCCCAGAACCGGTCGAACAGGTAGTGGGCGTCGTGCGGCCCCGGACCGGCCTCGGGGTGGTACTGGACGCTGAAGGCGCGCGCCGAGGGTATGGCGATCCCCTCGACGACGCCGTCGTTCAGGTTCACGTGCGTCACCTCGACCGAGGCGGACGCCGCCGCCAGCGACTGCTCGTCGACGGCGTAGTTGTGGTTCTGCGACGTGATCTCGACGTGGCCGCCGCCGGGAGGCCCGACGGGGTGGTTGCCACCGTGGTGCCCGAACGGCAGCTTGTAGGTCGTGGCGCCCACCGCGCTGGCGAGCAGCTGGTGGCCGAGGCAGATGCCGAACAGGGGCACGCGGCCCAGCAGGTCGCTCACGATCGCCGCCTGGGCCGCCAGGGCGCCCGGGTCCCCCGGCCCGTTCGACAGCAGCACCCCCTGCGGGTCGAGGGCAAGCACGTCGGCGGCCGGCGTGGCGGCCGGGACCACGGTCACCGTGGCGCGGGTGCTCAGCTGGCGCAGCATGGTCGTCTTGACGCCGAAGTCGTAGGCCACGACGCGCGCCGGTCCGGACCCCACCGTGTAGGGCTCGGTCGTGGTCACGCCGGAGACCAGGTCCCGCCCGCTCGTCCCGGGCTCGGCCGCGGCGGCGGCCCGGAGCGTGGCCTCGTCCGCCGTGCCGAAGGCACAGCCCATCGCCCCGTCGCGCCGAAGGTGCCGGGTGAGCCGCCGCGTGTCGACGCCGCTCACCCCGGGGATCCCGTGGCGCGCCAGGAGCTCCTGCAGGCCCCCGGTGGCCCGCCAGCTCGAGGGGCGGTCCGCCAGGTCCCGCACGACCACGCCTCGGCAGAACGGCCGGGCCGCCTCGTCGTCGACCGGCGTGACGCCGTAGTTGCCGATGTGGGGGTAGGTGAAGGCGACCACCTGGCCCGCGTAGCTGGGGTCGGTCAGCACCTCCTGGTAGCCGGACAGGACGGTGTTGAACACGAGCTCGCCCGTCGCCACGCCGCCCGGCGGTGCCGCTCCGACGGCCTCGCCCTCGAACACCTCGCCGTCGGCGAGCACCAGCAGCGCCGGTTCGCGCTCGCCCACCGCCGCCGGGGCGCCGGCCGGCGGCCCGGACCACCCCGTCCCGGCATCCTCCGTCGCTCGACTCGTCATCGCTGCGCCTCTCCGTCGATCACCACGGGCTCCCCCGCCACCACCGTGTGCCGCACCGCTCCGGTGAGCGTCCGGCCGTGCCACGGGCTGTTCGTGCTCCGGCTGGCCAGCCGGGCTGCGTCGACCGTCCACCGCTCGGCGGGGTCCAGCACGCACAGGTTGGCCGCCGCCCCGTCGACGACCGGCCCGCCCTGGTCGCCGCCGGCCGAGGGGTGGAGCCCGGCGATGCGCGCCGGCCGCCAGCTGAGCAGGCCGACGACCTCGGCCACCGCCATGGCCCGGATGCCGCCCGGCGCGTCGCCGTCGCCCTCGCCGAGGTCGGGCTCGCCGCGGTGCAGCGCCCCCAGGGTGACCGGCCAGGCCGTCTGCAGGCCGAGCATGCCCGGGGGCGCCTCGTCCATCGGCGCCTGCTTGGTGTGGGGCGCGTGGGGCGCGTGGTCGGTGGCCACCGCGTCGACGGTCCCCTCGGCGCACGCTCGGCGCACCGCGGCGACGTCGGGAGCGCCGCGCAGCGGCGGGTTCACCTTGAACAGCGGGTCGTAGGCGGCGAGCTCGGCGTCGGTCAGCGACAGGTGGTGCGGAGCCACCTCCGCCGTCACGGGCAGCCCGGCGGCCCTCGCCGCGGCCACCAGCCCGAGCGACCGGGCGCACGACAGGTGCAGGAAGTGCACCCGCGCACCGGTGGCCGCCACCAGGGCGAGGTCGCGCGCCACCATCGCCTCCTCGGCGGCCGCGGGCATGCCCGGCAGCCCCAGGCGGGCCGACCAGTTGCCCTCGTGCATCACGCCCCCGGCGGCGATGGCCCGGTCCTCGCAGTGCTGGGCCAGCGTCACGCCCAGGCCCCGCGCGTAGTCGAGCGCCCGTCGCATGAGCCCGCCGTCCTGCACCCCGGCGCCGTCGTCGGTGAACAGCCGCACGCCGAGCGCCGCCAGCTCCCCCATGGGCGCCAGGCGCTCGCCCGCCCGGCCCACGGTGATGGCGCCGGCCACCGCCACCCGGCACAGCGCGGCCGCCCCGAGGGAGAGGATCTCGAGCGCCACCGCGGCGCTGTCGACCGGCGGGTCCGTGTTCGGCATGGCGACCACGGCCGTGAACCCCCCGAGGGCGGCGGCGCGGCTCCCGGTCTCGACCGTCTCGGCCTCCTCGGCCCCCGGCTGGCGCAGGTGGGTGTGGAGGTCGACCAGCCCCGGCGCGACCAGGCAGCCGCCCGCGTCGAGGACGGTGGCGCCGGCCGGCACGTCCAGCCCCGGCCCCACGGCGACGACGCGGCCGTCGCGGGCGACCACGTCGGCCCGGCGCGAGCCGGTCTCGTCGACGACGGTGCCCCCGACCACGGCGACCGTCCCCCGCCACGGGGCCCGCGCCCCCGGGACCGGCGCGGCGCCGGCGGCGGCCGACTGGTGCCGCTCAGGCATCGGCCGGGACCTCCTCGGCGCCGAGCAGCAGGAACAGGACGGCCATGCGGACCGCGACGCCGTTGGCGACCTGGCGCAACACCGCGGTGCGCGGGAGGTCGGCCACCTCGGCGGCGATCTCCACGCCCCGCACCATCGGCCCGGGGTGCAGGATGACGGCGTGCTCGGGCAGGCGGTCCGCCCGGCGCGCCGTCAGGCCGAACCCGGCCGTGTACTCGCGCAAGGACGGCACGAAGGCGCCGGCGCCCCGCTCCGTCTGCAGCCGCAGGAGGTAGCACACGTCCGTGTCCGGCAGGACCGCGTCGAGGTCCGACGTCGCAGCCGCGACCGGCCAGCCCGCCAGCGACGGGGGCAGCAGGCTGCCGGGCGCCACCAGGGTGACGCTCGCCCCCAGCGCCGCCAGGGCGTGCACGTCGGAGCGCGCCACCCGGCTGTGGGCGACGTCGCCGACGATGGTCACCCGGAGCCCGGCGAACGCCTCGGTGCCCGTGTCCTCGGCCCGCCGCCCGTCGCGCTCGGCCAGCACCTGGCGGATGGTGGCGCAGTCGAGGAGGGCCTGCGTCGGGTGCTCGTGCCAGCCGTCGCCCGCGTTGACCACGCTGGCGCCGGTCCAGCCGGCGACCTGCGCCGGCACCCCGGCGCAGGCGTGACGCACCACGAAGCAGTCCACGCCCATGGCGGCGACGGTCTCGACCGTGTCGCGCAGCGACTCGCCCTTGGCGATCGACGAGCCGGTCGGGCTGAAGGACACCACGTCGGCCGACAGCCGGCGCGCCGCCGTCTCGAACGACAGGCGGGTGCGGGTCGACGTCTCCGAGAACAGCGTGGCGACGGTCCGGCCCCGGAGGGCCGGCACCTTCGGGATGGCCCGCTGGGCCACCTCCACGAACCGGTCCGACAGGCGCAGCACCGCGGCGATGCCATCCGCGCCCAGGTCCTGCACGGACAGCAGGTGCCGCCGCCGGGGACCGGCGCCGGCTCGCGCCGGGTGGCGAAGAAGCGCCGCGTCGCCGGCACCCGGCGCTCCCGCCGCCGGCCTCGGGACCTCCGCACCGGCGGCACCGGCGGCACCGGCGGCACCGGCCGGTACCTGTCCCCCGCCCCGGGCGCCGCGCCGCGCGGGGGTGCGCCCGGGCGCGCCGGGTCCCCCGGCCACAGCCACGCCGTCGCTCACCGGGGCACCACGTCGCCGAGGACGACTCCCTCCAGGCTGACGTCGACCTGCTCGTCGAACCGGGTCGGCAGGTTCTTCCCCACGTAGTCGGGGCGGATGGGCAGCTCGCGGTGGCCTCGGTCGACCATGACGGCCAGCTGCACGGAGCGGGCGCGCCCGAAGTCCGAGAGCGCGTTGAGCGCGGCACGGATGGTCCGGCCCGTGAACAGCACGTCGTCGACCAGGACGACGACCGAGCCGGCCAGGTCGCCGGGGATCTCCGTGGCCGCCTGGGGCAGCACCGGCCGGATGCCGATGTCGTCGCGGTAGAAGGCGACGTCCAGCGTGCCCACCGGGACGTGCGCTCCGCCGTGCATCTCCCCCAGGATCTGGCCGATGCGGTAGGCGAGCGGCACGCCACCCGTCTGCAGGCCGATCACGACGACGTCCTCGAGCCCGCGGTTGCGCTCCACGATCTCGTGGGCGATGCGGGTCAGGGCCCGGTGCACGTCGGCGGCGGAGAGGACCTGCACCCGCGGCACGAAAGCCCCGCCCCGCGGCGGTGTCAGCTTCCGTTCGCGCTCGGCCACGTGTGTCCTCCGGTCCCGTACGGGCCTCGCCGGACCCGCTTGACGGCTCCCCCATGCTAGCGCGCCGCGGCGCCGGCGGTCCGGGCCGCGCCCGCGGCCGCAGCGTCCGGACGGCCCGAACCGGCGAGCGCACGGTGCCGCCAGGGCACCTGCCGCCACTCGCCATGGCTGCGCCAGGGGCGGCGGCACCGGTGACGGCGACCAGCACGGCGCGCACCTACGATCGCCTGGTGCCTGGGCTCACGCTGGGCGCCCGGGTCGTGGTCGCCGGGACCCACTCGGGCGTCGGGAAGACGACCGTCGCCACCGGCCTGATGGCCGCGCTGCGGCGGGCCGGCCTGCGCGTCGCCTCGGCCAAGGTCGGCCCGGACTTCATCGACCCCGGCTTCCACCAGCTGGCCACCGGCCGTCCGCCGCGCAACCTCGACGCCTGGATCTGCGGCCCCGACGCCGTCGCCCCCCTTGCCGCCCGGGCCGGCGACGGCGCCGACGTCCTGGTGGTCGAGGGCGTCATGGGCCTGTTCGACGGAGCGGGGCCTGGCACCTCGGCGAGCACCGCGGCGGTGGCCACCGCCCTCCGGGCGCCCCTCGTCCTCGTCGTCGACGCC
Organism: Actinomycetes bacterium; assembly: GCA_021798135.1. GTDB lineage: Bacteria > Actinomycetota > Acidimicrobiia > Acidimicrobiales > UBA8190 > JAJZYI01. The sequence continues at coordinate 9,366 of JAJZYI010000072.1, forward strand.
AGCGCCATGAGCGGGTCGGTCGCCGCCCTCGTCCACGGCTTCCACACGTTCGAGCCGGGTGTGGCGCTGGCGGGGGTCGTCCTCAACCGGGTCGGGGGCGACGGGCACGCCGGGCTGCTGCGCGACGCGCTGGCACCGCTCGGCGTGCCCGTGCTCGGCGCGCTCCCCCGCGACGACGCCCTGACCTGGCGCGACCGGCACCTCGGCCTGGTGCCCGTCGTCGAGGACCGCCAGGCGGCCTTGCGCGCCGTGGACCGCCTGGCCGGCGCCGTCGCCGCCAGGGTCGACCTCGGCGCCGTCCTCGGCCTGGCACGGGCCGCGCCCCCGGTGCCGGTGGGCACGCTGGCGCCGACCCGGCACGTGGGGCACGCTGCGGTGGCGGTCGCCGCCGGACCCGCCTTCAGCTTCACCTACCCGGACAACCTCGAGCGGCTGCAGCAGGCGGGCGCCGAGATCGTCCCGTTCGACCCGGCGTCCGACGCCCGGCTTCCCGCCGGCGCCACCGCCATGGTCGTGGGGGGCGGCTTCCCCGAGGTGTTCGCCGAGGCCCTGGCCGCCAACCGGCCCCTGCTCGACGACGTCCGCCGCAGGGTGGCCGGCGGCCTCGTGACGTGGGCGGAGTGCGGCGGGCTCCTGTGGCTGTGCCGGTCGCTCGACGGCCGGCGCCTGGTGGGGGCCGTCCCCGCCGACGCGACCATGGCCGGCCGGCCGACGCTCGGCTACCGGACCGCCACGGTGCGGTCGGCCTGCCCGCTCGCGGCAGCCGGCACCACCCTGCGCGGCCACGAGCACCACTGGTCGGCGGTCACGCCGCCCGGCGACGCGCTCGATCTCGGCGGCGATGGTGGCGGGAGCCTGGCCGGGTTCGCCGGACCGACCATGCTCGCCAGCTACCTCCACCTGCACCTCGGCGCCGACCCCGCGCCGGCCGAGCGGTTCGTCGCCACTGCCGCTGCCGCCGCCGCCCGGCCCTCGAGCTGAGCGGCAGCGCCACCACCCGCCCCCCCCCACACCGCCGCCCGGCACCCCCCCACACCGCCGCCCGGCACGAGCCGCTGCGGCGCCCGGGCCGATGGTCGCCTGCGACGGACCACCGCCTGCAGACGGCGCACCGGTAGGATCGGGCGATCCTATGGACCTGACCGCCGACGGCCTCGCCGCCCCGACCCCGGCAGCGCCGGAACGTCCGGGCCACGACGGCGCCCCGCCCTGGCAGAGGCCGGCCCGGTGAGCCGCGGTGCCTGACGTCCCGGGCCCGAGCCTCAGCGTCCTGCGCGGCGGCGCGGTCGAGGGCGTCGTCAGCGTGGTCGGCCTGCTCGGCGACTCGCTCGTCGCGCTCGGCCCCGACGCCCGCAGGGCCGTCGCACAGGCCCGCTACGTCGCCGGCGACCCGCGCCACCTGGACGCGTGGCGCCGCTGGGTCGGCGAGCGGTCCGGGGTCGACGCCGGCGCCCGCCTGGTCCCCACCATCGAGATGACGGCGGACACCGACGACCTCGCCCACCAGGTGGCCCAGCGCGCCGTGGAGGGGGGTGCCGACGTCTGCGTCCTCTCCTCGGGCGACCCGGGCTTCTTCGGCATCACCCGGGCCCTGCTGCGGGTGGTCGACCGCCACCGCCTGCGGGTGGTCCCGGCGCCGTCCTCCGTCGCGGTCGCCTTCGCCCGCCTGGGCCTGCCGTGGGACGACGCCGTCGTGACCTCGGCCCACGGCCGCCCGCTCGCCGACACCGTGCGCGCCGTGCGGCTGGCCCGCAAGGCAGCGGTGCTCACCTCGCCGGACAGCCCGCCCCAGGCCGTGGGCAGGGCCCTGCTCGACGCCGGCTTGGCGCTCGACCTCGTGGCGGTGTGCAGCCGCCTCGGCTGCGCCGACGAGAAGGTCATGGAGATCGACCTGCGGGCCCTGGCCGTCGGGCGCTTCGACCCGCTGTCGGTCGTCGTCCTGGTCGGGCCCGGGGGCCTGCAGTCCGTGGGCTGGGGTGCGGGACCGGTCGCCGAACCGGGCGCAGCCGCCGGCGGGCCGACCACCGACGGGCCCCTGGTGCCGCCGGGCCCGGCCGTCCTGCCGGTCGGCGGCGACCTGCCGGTCGCCGCCGGTCGCCAGGACGCTGGTGACCGCGTGCTGGCGTGGGGCCTGCCCGAGTCCGCGTTCGCCCACCGGGGCGGCATGATCACCAAGTCGGAGGTGCGGTCGGTCGTGCTCGGCAAGCTCGCCCTGCCGGCGGCCGGGGTGCTCTGGGACCTCGGGGCGGGCAGCGGCTCGGTGGCCGTGGAGTGCGCGCTCGTGTGCCCCGGCCTGACCGTCTTCGCCGTGGAGCAGGACGACGAGAGCGCCGCCCAGGTGGCGGCCAACGCTGCTCGGCTCGGAGCGGGCGTGCACGTCGTCACCGGACGCGCTCCCGACGCGCTGGCGGGCCTGCCCGACCCCGACCGGGTGTTCGTGGGGGGCGGCGGCACGGCCGTGCTCGACGCCGCCCTCGACCGGCTCCGGCCCGGTGGCCGCGTGGTGGCGACCTTCGCCGGTCTCGAGCGCGCCGCCGAGGCGGCCGACCGGCTCGGCCGCATGGCGCAGGTGTCGGTGGCCCGGGCGGCCCCCCTCCCCGGCGGCGGGTGGCGCCTGGCCGGCGGCAACCCCGTGTTCGTCGCCTGGGGCCCCGTCGACGACGACGAGTCGGCCGGCTCCGCCCCCTGAGCCGGGCCGCTCGGACCAGGACGGTCAGCCCACCCGACGGGGCGCTCAGCGCTCGGACCGGTCGAGCCACTTCTCGATCGCCGACGGGTGCCACGCCGCCAGCCGGTCGAGCAGGGATGCCGCGTCGTCGTCGAGCAGCAGGATCTCCCGGTGCTCGGGCCGCACGAAGCGCTGCGCGGCGGCGGCGTCGAGCATGCCGACCAGCGGCCCGAAGTACCCGGCCACGTCCAGGATGCCGCACGGCTTGGCGTGGATGCCGAGCTGCGTCCAGGTGACGGCCTCGAACAGCTCCTCCCACGTCCCGAACCCGCCCGGCAGCATCACGAAGGCGTCGGCCATGTCCGCCATCGCCGCCTTGCGCTCGTGCATGGTCTCGACGACGAGGAGCTCGGTCAGCTCGCGGTGGGCGACCTCGCGGTCCTGCAGCGCCCGCGTGATCACGCCGCGCACCCGCGCCCCCGCACCAGGGCGGCATCGGCGACCGCGCCCATGAGCCCGACATGGCCCCCGCCGTAGACCAGTTCGAGGCCGCGGGCGGCCAGGGACCGCCCGAAGGCCCGCGCCGCCTCGGCGAACGCCGGGTCCCGGCCC
>JAJZYI010000073.1 GCA_021798135.1 Actinomycetes bacterium
TGCTTGGCGAGCAGGGAGATGACCAGGTTGTCCTCGTCGTCGCCGGTCGCGGCGACCACCACGTCGACGTCCGCCAGGCCGGCGGCGTCGAGCGACGTGACCTCGCAGGCGTCGGCGGCGATCCACCGGACGAGCAGGTGCGGCCGCAGCCGCTCGACGACGTCGGGATCCTTGTCGAAGAGCAGGACCTCGTGGCCGTTGGCGGCCAGCTCGCGGGCGATGGCCGTCCCGACCGAGCCTGCTCCGGCGATGGCGACCTTCACGACCCGGCCACCTCGCTCCGGCCGTCGCCGGCGAGGAGCTGCTCCAGCTGCTCGGCGGCGTCCTTCAGCAGCATGAAGTGCAGCACGTCACCCTCCTGGCCGACGAGGTCGGCCACGTCGAGGCGGGCCGTGCCGGCCCGGGTGATGGCCACGAGCACCGCCTGGCCCGGCACCGACAGCCTGGCCAGGCGCCGGCCGGCCCACGCCTCGGGCAGGACCCGCTCGGCGAGCACCATCCGCCCCGAGGCGTCGGTCCACTCGCCGAGGACGGTGTCCGGCAGCAGCTGCTCGGTGACCTTGTCGATCGTCCAGGGCACCGTGGCCACGGTGGGGATGCCCAGGCGCTGGTAGATCTCGGCCCGGCGGGGATCGTAGATGCGGGCCACCACGTTCGGGATGCCGTAGGTCTCGCGGGCGATCCGGGCGGTCAGGATGTTGGAGTTGTCCCCGCTGGTCACGGCGGCCAGGGCTCCTGCCCGGCCGGCACCGGCCGCGTCCAGGTCGTCGCGGTCGAACCCGGACCCGAGCACCGTCGTCCCGGACCACCCCTCGGGGAGCCGGTTGAACGATCGCTTCACCTTGTCGATGATGGCAACCGAATGGCCCTGGTCCACCAGGCGGACGGCCAGGCCCGACCCGACCCGGCCGCAGCCGACGACGACGATGTGCACCGCACCATGCAACACGGCCCAGGCAGGGTGCACAACTCGGCGGTTCGGGGCGCCCGGCGCTGCGACCAGCAGTCCCCGGCGTGCTCGGGCCGGCCGCCGGCACCGGCCATCCGGGCCCGCGGTGGCGAGCCGTCGCGGGCGTGCCCGGGCCGGCCGGCGCCGCGATGTGCCGGGGAGGGACCCGAGCGGGTTGAATGTGGGCTCCATGACCAGCCCGACGCCCACCGGTCGCTCGAGCACGGCGCCGCCGGCGGTGGCACCGCCAGTCGTGCCGGCGGGCGGGGCCGCGAGCGCACCGCCGGCCATCCCCACGCCGGAGTCGTTCGAGCTGCCCGAGACGTTCGCCTACCGCCTCAAGAACCGGCTGCTCGGGCCGCCGCTCACCACGGAGCAGCTGGCCACGGAGCGCCTCGGCAGGGTGGCGGCCCTGGGCGTGCTGGCACCCGACTGCATCTCGTCCTCTGCGTACGGCACCGAGGAGATGCTGGTCGAGCTGGTGCCGTTCTTCGGGGCCGCCGCCTTCGCCCTCGTCGTGCCCGTGACGCTGGCCATCCTGGGCGTGCTGTTCTTCGTCACCCTGTCGTACCGCGAGGTCATCGCGGCGTACACCAAGGCCGGCGGCTCGTACGTCGTGGCCCGGGACAACTTCGGGCTCAAGTGGGCGCAGGTGGCGGCGGTGGCCCTGCTCATCGACTACACCGTCACCGTCGCCGTCCAGTGCACGGCCGGCACCGAGGCGCTCACGTCGGTCGTGCCGGCGCTCTCCCCGTACACGGTGCCCATCACCGTGGCCGTGATCGTCCTGATGTGCTTCGGCAACCTCCGCGGCGTGCGCGAGGGGGCCAAGGCCTTCGCGCTGCCCACCTACTTCTTCATCGCCAGCCTGGCGGCGACGATCGTCGCCGGGTACGTCCGGGTGGCGATCGGCGGCACCCACCCGATCGTCCGCCACGCCGGCATGATCTCCTTCGGGCACCAATCGGGGATCGTGGCCTTCGCCGCCGTGCTCGCCATCCTGAAGTCGTTCGCCAACGGCGGGTCGTCGCTCACCGGGCTCGAGGCGATCTCGAACGGCGTCTCCACGTTCCGCTCCCCCGAGGCCCGCAACGCCCGGCGGACCCTGGTGGTCATGAGCTCGGTGCTGGCCTTCCTGGTGCTGGGCGTGACCGTCCTGGCGCACTTCAGCCACGCCACCCCCTACGTCGTCCAGTCGCCCACCGTCGTCGCCCAGATCGCCCGGTGGGTCTGGGGCTCCGCCGGCGTCGGGCGGGTCGTCGCCGACGTCGTGGTGGTCGCGACGGTCCTGATCCTCTTCACCGGCGGGAACACCAGCTTCAACGGGTTCCCGTACCTGGCGAGCTTCGTGGCCGCCGACTCCTTCCTGCCGCGCCAGCTGACCCGCCGCGGGCACCGGCTCGCCTTCTCCAACGGGATCATCGTGCTGGCCGTCGTCGGCATCGCCCTCGTGGTCGGCACGAACGCCAACCTCAACAGCCTGGTGGCGCTCTACGCCATCGGCGTGTTCACCGGGTTCACCCTGGCCGGCGCGGGCATGGTCAAGCACCACCGGCGGCTCCGCGAGCAGGGCTGGCGCGTGCGCCAGGTCGTCAACGGCTTCGCCGCGGGGCTGTCGGCCATCGTCGTCGTGATCTTCCTGGTGGTGAAGTTCAAGAACGGCGCCTGGCTGGTGGCGGTGGCCGGCCCGCTGCTGTACCTGCTGCTCATCCGCCTGAACCGCCAGTACCGGGCCGAGGCTGACCAGCTCGAGGTGGGCGCGGCGCAGGCGTGCGAGGCGCCCATCCTCCGCCGTCATGCCGTCATCGTGCTGGTGGAGCGCCTCGACCTGGCCACCGCCCGCGCCATGCAGTACGGGCGCACTCTCGTACCCGACGACCTGCGCGCCGTCCACCTGGTGCTCGACAGCCGGCGGGCACGTGACCTCGAGGAGCGGTGGGGCCAGCTCGGCCTGGCCCGCTTCCCCCTCGACCTGGTGGAGTGCCCGGACCGCCGCCTGGGGCGGGCGGTCCTGGAGCTTGCCGCCGAGGCGGTCAGCGACGGCGAGACGGAGCTCACCCTCCTCCTCCCGCGCCGCGGCTACAACTCCCGTTGGGCCCGCCTGCTCCACGACCGCACCGCCGACCGCGTCGCGCTCGTCGCCGGGCAGATCCCCCACGTGAACGCCACCCTGGTCCCGTTCCACCTGTCGCGGCGGGTGCACCGCCTGCGCGAGGCCCCGGCGGTGCCGGCCGAGGCCGCCCGGGCGGAGGGGCCGCTGCCGGGCAGGCCCGTCCGCACGGTCGAGGGCGCCCGGGCCGCGGGGACCGTGCCCATCGCGTCGCTCGCCTTCCGGCGGCGGGCCAAGGTGGCGGGGCGCATCACCTCGGTCCGGGTGCAGCCGCGCGCCGGCGTCGCCTCGCTCGAGTGCGTGCTCACCGACGACACCGGCGGCCTGCTGCTCGTCTTCCAGGGCCGGCGGCGCGTGGCGGGGATCAGCCCCGGCACCCGGCTGGTCGCCGAGGGCATGGTCGGCCAGCGCCAGCGGCGCCTGGCCATGGTGAACCCGGTGTACGAGCTGGTCGCCGGGCCCGACGACGAGACCTGAGGTCCCGGCCGGGCCCGGCCGGCGACGCGGTCGTGCCGACCGGTCCAGGCTCGTGGCCGGCTGCGGCGGCGGGCCGGATGGTCCGGCCCGGGCTGGTGGCCCGGCAGCGCCCGCTGCGCCGCGGGACCCGGTGCGCCGGCAGGAGCTGGCGGCCGGTTGCGGGCCGCGTGCAACAGGAGGCGGTGCCCCCCGGGCCCGGCCGGTCACGGCGCGCCGCGCGCCCCGTCGGGCGGGCCCGGGTGCACCGCTCCCTCGGCGGTTGTTGCCGGGCCGACGGGCGAGTCGGTATCGTCTCCCTCCGATCGACCCCGGGGAACCCCGGGGCCGTGGCACGCCTGCGCCGGTGTGGCCTGCCACGCGAGGAGCACGGGACCCGCTCGGGCCATCGGGCCGCCTGCGGCACCGCGAAGGGAGCAGCACACCATGACCCACCTGCTCGCCGCCGAAGGGGGGTACCAGGGGTTCGTCCTGACCGGGGCCGAGAAGGCCTGGCTGGTCGTCGCCCTCCTGGCCGCCGTCTTCGGCATCGTCGCCGGGCTGGTACTCATGCGCGGGGTGCTGCGCGCCGACCAGGGTACCCAGTCGATGAAGGACATCGCGCGCGCCATCCAGGAGGGCGCGCAGGCCTTCCTGGCCCGCCAGTTCAAGGCCATCGGCATCATCGTGGTGCCGCTCGCCGTCCTCATCTTCTTCACTGCCACCAAGGTGGTGCGACCCAACGGCACCGTGGCCCTGTCGTTCGCGGCGGCCGGCGGGTACCGCGTGCTGTGCTTCCTCATCGGGGCGGCGTGCTCCGGGCTCACCGGCGTGCTCGGCATGAGCCTGGCAGTGCGCGGCAACGTCCGCACGGCGGCGGCGGCCCGGGGCGGCAAGCTCCCCGGCGCGCTGCGCGTCGCCTTCCGCAGCGGCGCCGTCACCGGCATGCTGGCGGTGGGCCTCGGCCTGCTCGGCGCCACCGTCATCGTCTTCACCTTCCAGAACACCGCCACCGCCGTGCTGGTCGGCTACGGCTTCGGGGCGTCGCTGCTCGCCCTGTTCATGCGGGTCGGCGGCGGCATCTTCACCAAGGCCGCCGACGTGGGGGCCGACCTGGTCGGCAAGGTCGAGGCCGGCATCCCCGAGGACGACCCCCGGAACGCCGCGACCATCGCCGACAACGTGGGCGACAACGTGGGCGACTGCGCCGGCATGGCCGCCGACGTGTTCGAGTCCTACGTCATCACGATCATCGCCGCCATCATCCTCGGCTTCGAGGCGTTCCGGTCGCTGGGCGGCAGCTTCGCGGCGGACCCGGCCCGTGCCGTCGTGTTCCCCCTCATCGTCCCGGCGTTCGGCATCGTGGCGTCCGCCGTCGGCGTGCTCCTGGTCCGGGCCCGCCGGAAGGACCGCACGGCCATGGCCGCCATCAACCGCGGGTTCTGGGCGGCGGCCGCGCTCACCGTGCTGGCCGCCGGCCTGGTCGCCGGCCTGTACCTGCACTACATGAACGCCTTCTACGCGGTGCTCACCGGCGTCGTCCTCGCCCTGGTGGCCAGCCAGATCACCGAGCACTTCACCTCCACCGAGCGCAGCCCGGTGCGCGAGATCGCCGACTCCGCCCGCACCGGGCCCGCCACCATCACCCTGGCCGGCATCTCCGTCGGGCTCGAGTCCACCGTATGGGCGATCGTCGCCATCGCCGTGGCCATCGGCGTGTCGGTCCTCCTCGCCCACGGCAACGTCGAGCTCGCGCTGTACCTGGTGTCGCTCTCGGGCATCGGGCTGCTGTCGACGGCCGGCATGGTGCTGTCCGAGGACAGCTTCGGCCCGGTGTCGGACAACGCCGCCGGCGTGGCGGAGATGTCGGGGGAGTTCACCGGCGAGGCCGAGCGGGTCATGGTGTCGCTCGACGCCGTCGGCAACACGACGAAGGCCATCACCAAGGGTGTCGCCATCGGCTCGGCGGTGATCGCCGCGGTCTCCCTCTTCGCCTCCTTCATCGAGACCATCGGCTCCCAGCTGCTGCCGCACATCTCGCCGAACAAGCTGTTCACGAACCCGCTCACGCAGATCAACGTGTCCAACCCCACGACCTTCATCGGCCTGCTCATCGGCGGCTCGATCGCCTTCATCTTCTCGGGGCTGGCCATCCGCGCCGTCGGCCGCTCGGCCGGCACCGTCGTCCAGGAGGTGCGCCGCCAGTTCCGCGAGCACCCGGGCATCATGGACTACACGGAGAAGCCCGAGTACGGCCGCGTCATCGCCATCTGCACGGCCGCGGCCCAGCGCGAGCTCGCCACCCCGGCGCTCCTGGCCATCCTGTCGCCGGTCATCATCGGCTTCGGGATCAACTACCTGGCCCTCGGCGCCTTCCTGGCCGGCACCATCCTCACGGGCCAGCTCATGGCCAACTTCCTGTCGAACTCGGGCGGCGCCTGGGACAACGCCAAGAAGTACATCGAGGACGGCCACCACGGCGGCAAGGGCTCCGAGGCCCACAAGGCCGCCGTCATCGGCGACACGATCGGGGACCCGTTCAAGGACACCGCCGGCCCCGCGCTCAACCCGCTCATCAAGGTGATGAACCTGGTGTCGCTGCTCATCCTGCCGGCCGTGCTCACCCTGCGGAGCAACGACGTGCGCTACGCCATCGCCGGCATCGCGCTCGTCGTGCTCCTCGGCGCCATCGCGTTCTCCAAGCGCAAGACCGAGGGGTTCGGCGAGAGCTCCGAGGCGGCCCAGCCCACCGCGGCGGCGCCGGCACCGGTCGAGGCCTGACCGATCCCAGCGGGCGTCCCGGCGTCCCGGCGGCGGGCCCCGGATTGACACGGCGGCACCCAGCCTGAAGGCTCGACCACGACCATGCCACGCTCATCCACCACCCGCGCCGCCGGCAGCGGCAAGCCGCTCGTCATCGTCGAGTCGCCGGCCAAGGCCCGAACCATCGCCGCCATGCTCGGCGGGGACTTCGTCGTCGAGTCGTCCGTGGGGCACATCCGCGACCTGCCCCGGCGTGCCGACGAGGTCCCCGCGGCCTACAAGGGCGAGGCGTGGGCGCGCCTGGGCGTCGACGTGGACAACGGGTTCAAGCCGCTGTACGTCGTGGCGCCGGAGAAGAAGGACGTGGTCCGCCGGCTGTCGCAGCTCGTCCGCGAGGCGAGCGAGGTCTACCTGGCCACGGACGAGGACCGCGAGGGCGAGTCGATCGCCTGGCACCTTGCCGAGGTGCTCTCGCCCCAGGTCCCGATCAAGCGCATGGTCTTCCACGAGATCACGCCGGCGGCCATCCACCGCGCCGTGGAGGAGTGGCGCGAGCTCGACCGGCGCCTCGTCGACGCCCAGGAGGCCAGGCGGATCCTGGACCGCCTGTACGGCTACGAGGTATCGCCGGTCCTGTGGAAGAAGGTCATGCCGCGGCTGTCGGCCGGCCGGGTCCAGAGTGTCGCCACCCGCATGGTGGTCGAGCGCGAGCGGGCCCGCATGCGGTTCCGGTCGGCGACCTGGTGGGACCTGGAGGCCACCGTCGACCCCGGGGGCGGGTCGGCCGCGTTCGCCGCCACCCTGGTGGCGGTGGACGGCACGCCGCTCGCCACCGGACGCGACTTCGGCGAGGACGGCACCCTGGGGGCCAAGGGGCCCGTGACACTGCTGGGCGAGGCGGAGGCGACGGCCCTGGCCAGTGGGCTCACCGGCCGCCCCCTGACCGTCCGGTCGGTGACGGAGCGACCGCTGCGGCGCAGCCCGGCGCCCCCGTTCATGACCTCCACCCTGCAGCAGGAGGCGGGCCGCAAGCTCCGCTTCGGAGCGCAGCGGACGATGCAGGTCGCCCAGCGCCTCTACGAGCAGGGCTGGATCACCTACATGCGGACCGACTCCACCACGCTGTCGGACGAGGCGCTGGCGGCGGCGCGGGCCCAGGCGGCGGAGCTCTACGGCGCCGACCACGTGCCGGACAGGCCGCGCCGCTACGAGCGCAAGGTCAAGAACGCCCAGGAGGCGCACGAGGCGATCCGGCCGGCGGGCGAGACGTTCCGCAGCCCCGAGGCCGCCGCCGCGGTGCTGTCCGGCGACGAGCTGCGGCTGTACGAGCTGATCTGGAAGCGGACGGTGGCCTCCCAGATGGCCGACGCCACCGGCACCACCGCCCAGCTCCGCCTGGTGGGCGTTCCCGAGGCCGGCCGGCCCGAGGCGGAGCTGTCGGCCAGCGGCACGGTGATCACGTTCCCGGGCTTCCTCCGGGCGTACGTGGAGGGCTCCGACGACCCCGAGGGCGACCTGGCCGACCGCGAGGTCCGGCTCCCGCAGCTGGCGGAGGGGGACGTGGTGACGGCACAGGCCGTCGAGGCGCGAGCGCACGCCACCCAGCCGCCGGCCCGCTTCACCGAGGCGTCCCTGGTCAAGGCGCTCGAGGAGCTCGGCGTCGGGCGACCGTCCACCTACGCCAGCATCATCGGCACCGTGCAGGACCGCGGCTACGTGTGGAAGAAGGGCTCGGCCCTCGTGCCGTCGTTCACGGCTTTCGCCGTGGTCGGCCTGCTGGAGCGGTACTTCGGCGCCCTCGTCGACTACGGGTTCACCGCCGCCATGGAGGACGAGCTCGACGGCATCGCCTCGGGCGCCCAGCAGGCCCTGCCCTGGCTCACCCGCTTCTACTTCGGGGGGGAGCGGGCGGCCGGCGGCGACGGCGCCGGAGGGGACGGCGCCGGGACCGGCCCGGGCGGCCCCGGCGGCCGCACGGCGCTCGGGCTCAAGCAGGTCGTCGCCGAGCACCTCGGCGACATCGACGCCCGCGAGGTGAACTCCATCCCGATCGGCACCGACGCCCAGGGCCGGGCCGTGGTGGCGCGTGTCGGGCGGTACGGGCCGTACCTCCAGCGCGGCGACGACCGGGCGTCGATCCCCGACGACCTGCCGCCGGACGAGCTCACCGTGGAGCGGGCGACGGAGCTCCTCGACGCCCCGAGCGGCGATCGCACGCTGGGCGAGGATCCGGGCACCGGGCTGCCGGTGCTGGTGCGCGCCGGGCGCTTCGGGCCCTACGTGCAGCTCGGCGAGGCGGTGGAAGGCGGGGAGAAGCCGCGCACCGCGTCGCTGTTCCGCTCCATGGCGCCCGACACGGTCACCCTCGACCAGGCCCTGGAGCTCCTCCGGCTGCCCCGGACCGTCGGCACCGACCCCGACACCGGCCAGGAGATCGTGGCGCTCAACGGCCGGTTCGGGCCGTACCTGAAGCGGGGGAGCGACACCCGGAGCCTGGCGACCGAGGAGCAGCTGCTCACGGTGACGATGGAGGAGGCGCTGGCGCTGTTCGCCCAGCCCAAGACGCGGCGCGGGCGTGCCGCCGCCGCACCGCTGCGGGAGCTGGGACCCGATCCCGTCACCGGCGGGCCGATCGTGCTGCGCGACGGCCGCTTCGGCCCCTACGTGACCGACGGCACGACCAACGCGTCGCTCCGGCGAGGCGACGACCCCGAGACGATCACCCCCGAGCGCGCCGCCGAGCTGCTCGCCGACCGCCGCGCCGCGGGCCCGCCGGCCAAGCGGGGCCGCCCGTCCGGCAAGGCGGCGGCGAAGAAGGCCGGCGCCACGAAGGCCGCCGGCACGAAGAAGGCCCCTGCCAAGAAGGCCGCTGGCACGAAGAAGGCTGCCACGAAGAAGGCCGCTGGGGCGAAGAAGGCCGCTGGCACGAAGCAGGCTGCCACGAAGAAGGCTGCCGCCGCCACGGACGCGGCCGGCGCCACGGCGCCCGTGCCCGGCGCGACGGGCGCCTGAACGCACCGGTGGGCACCTCGGGCCGGCTCGTCGCGCTCGAGGGCGTCGACGGGTGCGGCAAGTCGACGCAGGCGCGGCTGCTGGCCGCGGCGGTCGGGGTGGAGCCCACCGCGGAGCCCGGTGGCACGCCGGTCGGCGCCGCCCTGCGCCGCGTGCTCCTCGACCCGGGGCTGCCCGACCTGGACGAGCGCACCGAGGCGCTGCTCATGGCGGCGGACCGGGCCGAGCACGTCGCCCGGGTCCTGCGGCCCGCCCTGCACGCCGGGCGGTGGGTCGTGACCGACCGGTACTCGGGGTCCACCCTGGCCTACCAGGGGTACGGCCGGGGCCTGGACCTCGACGACCTGCGGCGCCTGCTGTCCTGGGCGACCGGCGGGCTCGCCGCGGACCTCAGCGTCGTGCTCGACGTCGACGTCGCCGCCGCTGCGGCCCGGGCCGCCGGGCGGTCCGGCGGCGGGGAGACCGGCGCGGGCGGTGCCGACAGGATGGAGCGCCGCGGAGCTGCCTTCCTGCAGCGGGTGGCGGACGGCTACGCAGCGCTGGCGGCCGCCGATCCCGAGCGGTGGGCCGTCGTCGACGGGTCGGGTCCGGTGGAGGAGGTGGCATCGGCCGTGCGCGCCACCGTCGCGGCGCGCCTCGGGGAGCCACCCGGGGGGTGGCGGTGAGCGCACCGGCGCCAGGTGCCCGGCCGGACCCGGCGCTGTTCGCCGAGGTCGTCGGCCAGCCCGACGCGGTGGCCGCCGTGGTGGCGGCCTGCAGGCGCCCGGTGCACGCCTACCTGGTGGTCGGCGCGGCCGGCTCGGGGACCGCTGCCCTCGCCCGCGGGCTCGCCGCCGCGCTGCTGTGCCCCGACGGCGGGTGCGGGCAGTGCGGGACCTGCCGGAGGGTGCTGGCGGGCGCCCACCCGGACCTGGTGGAGGTCGAGCGGGCGGGGGCCGCCCTGCAGACGGGCGAGGCCCGTGCCGTGGTGGCCGCGGCGCAGCGCCGGCCGCTCGAGGCCGCCAGGCAGGTCATCGTCGTCCCCGACGTCCACCTGGCCCCGGCGGTGGTGCCGGTGCTGCTCAAGACCGTCGAGGAGCCGCCGCCGTCCACGGTCGTGGTCCTCACGGCGGAGACCGTGCCGCCGGAGCTCGTGACGCTGGCGAGCCGCTGCGCGCGCATCACCCTGCGCGAGGTGGAGGCCGACGTCATCGCCGACTGGCTGGTGCGGACCGGCGTCGACCCGTCGGTGGCCGACGACGCGGCCTGGGCGTCGGGCGGCAGCCCCGGCCGCGCCCGCCTGCTGGCCGCGGACCCCACCCTGGCCGAGCGCCGCCGGCTGTGGCGGTCGGTTCCCGACCGCCTCGACGGGACCGGGGCGACGGTCGCCACGGTCGCGAGCGACCTGGTGGCGGCCACCGACCAGTCGGTGGCGGCCCTCGCCGAGCGCCACCGCCAGGAGGCGGAGTCAGCGGCCGAGCGGGCCGAGTCCATGGGGGAGCGCGCCGGCGCGGCACGCAAGGCGCTCGAGGACCGCCACCGGCGGGAGGAGCGGCGGTGGCGGACGGACGAGCTGCGTGCCGGGCTGGCGGTCCTGGCCGGGGCGTACCGCGACCGGGCCGTCGGCGGCGGGCCGGTCGGCGCGGCCAGGCGGGCGGCGGCGGCCGTCGGCCTGGTGGAGGACGCCGCCCGCGCGCTCGTGCGCAACCCCGGCGAGCGCCTGCTGCTCCAGGCCCTGCTCCTGCGCCTGGGCGAGCCGTCGCCCTCCGCCGGCAATGCACGTGCCCTGGGCGGGCCGGCCGTCGGATAGCCTGTGGCCTTCGCCTGGGTAGCTCAGCCGGTAGAGCAGCGCACTCGTAATGCGCAGGTCAGGGGTTCGAGTCCCCTCCCAGGCTCGGGGGTCGGCGTGCCCGGTCCGGCGGGCGGGGCCCGCACCCTGGTCTCGCCGCCCGAGGCGCTAGGGTGCGTGGAGTGGCCGACCAGGCGGACTTCTCGGACGTCGCCATGGAGCACATGCCGGCGCTCTACTCCGCAGCGCTCCGCTTGACGCGCAACCCCGCGGACGCCGAGGACCTGGTGCAGGAGACCTTCCTGAAGGCGTACCGCGCCTTCGGCAGCTTCCAGGAGGGCACCAACCTCCGGGCGTGGCTGTACAAGATCCTGACCAACACGTTCATCAACAACTACCGGGCGGCCAAGCGCCGGCCGGAGAAGGCGGACGTCGAGGACGTCGAGGACCTGTACCTGTTCCGGCGGCTGGGGGAGCTGCAGGCCGGCGCGGCGGGCCGCTCGGCCGAGGAGGAGGTCTTCGACCGCTTCACCGACGACGAGGTGAAGGCCGCGATCGAGTCGCTCCCCGAGGCCTTCCGCATCGCCGTGCTCCTCGCCGACGTGGAGGGGTTCTCCTACAAGGAGATCGCCGAGATCACGGACGTGCCCATCGGCACGGTGATGAGCCGGATCCATCGGGGAAGAAAGGCGCTGCAGAAGGCGTTGCTCGATTTCGCAGTGGCGCGTGGCCTGGTCGGCAGCGCGGACACCGGGCGCTGACGGCGTCTGGGCCATGGGAGGGTGAGGCATGGACAGCGGCGACCACCAGGTCGACTGCAGCGAGACGATCGGGCGCATCTACCACTTCCTGGACGGGGAGCTGACGGAGGAGCGGCGCCAGGAGATCCAGCGGCACCTCGACGAGTGCCCTCCCTGCGTCGAGGCGTACGACTTCGAGGCGGAGCTGCGCCACCTGGTGGCGAACCGCTGCCGCGACCACGTCCCGCCGTCCCTGCTCGAGCGGGTCCGCGCCGCGCTCGAGCAGGAGCAGCGCCGCAGCCCGGAGGCGATGCCCGGCAGCGGATGACCGCCGACGGCGCCGCGCTGCGGCGCCGGCCCGGGCAGCGCCCCCGCCGTGCCGTCCTTACACTGGTCCCGTGAGCAGCCCCGTGTCCTGGGACGTGGCGCAGCGCGTGGCCACCTGGGTGGCGACCGGGCGCGGCGCCGGCGCGACCGGACCGGACCTGAGCGACGCCGTCCGCGAGCGGCTCCACGCCGACTTCGCCGAGGTCACCGCGCAGGCCGAGGAGCTCGTGGTCGCCGAGACCGGGCTGCGACCGGCGTCGGGATCGGCCCGGGGGGCCGTCGTCGACCGGCCGGCGTGGGTCGCCTCCAACATCGCCACCTTCCGCCGCCTGGTGGAGCCCGTGCTGGAAGGTCTCCCGAGCACGGCCCTGCCCGGCCCGCTGGCACGGGTCGGGCCCCAGGTGACCGGGGCGCAGATGGGGGCGGTGCTGGGCTGGATGTCCACTCGCGTGCTCGGCCAGTACGACCTCCTCGTGGCGGGGGACGACGGCGCGGGCGACGTCGTCA
>JAJZYI010000074.1 GCA_021798135.1 Actinomycetes bacterium
CCTCGGTGTGCCGGCCCCCGGTGTGGCGGCGCCCGGTGTGCCGGTCCCCGGTGTGCCGGCCCCCGGTGTGGCGGCGTCCGGAGTGCCGGCGGTGCCAGCGGGGGCTGCGCGCTCCGGCCCGGCGCCGGCGGCGAACGACCGTCGCCGGAGGTCCGCCGCCGTGGCCATGAGGTCGACGATGCCGGTGGCGGCACCCGACGGCAGGACGCTGGACCGGCCCCGGAACCGGACCGTCACCCCGCCCAGGCCGGCCACCGACGCCTGGCCGGCGTCGAGGTCGAGGACGAGGGCGGTGTGCTCGTCGACGCCCAGCACCCAGGTGTCGTCGGGCAGGTCCCGCTCCAGCAGGGCGAGGCGCTGCTCGCCGAGGTAGCAGTAGCGGGTGTCGTGCGTCCCGCCCTCGGCGTTGTCGAAGTGGGGGACGACCGCGGCCCGGAAGCGGGGGTCGATGTCTCCGAGCAGGTCGAGGCCCGGCACCCAGCGGGGCTCCTCGCCGACCTTGTAGATCTCGTACACCGGCACCGTGTGCGTGCCCAGCGTCAGCGCCGCCGCCGACGAGAAGGTCAGGGCACCGCCGAGCGCGAGCTTCTCGCGCAGGAGGCCCGGCACCAGGGTGCCGCGCCAGGTGCGCAGCGCGTAGGTCGGGCTGCCGGGCCCCGAGAACACCAGCGGCGTGGCAGCCAGGCGGGAGACCAGGGCGTCGGCGGCCGGGCCCCGGAGGTCCGCGGCGCGCCGCAGCCCGGCCACCTCGATGCGGGCGCCGATGCTCTGGGCGAAGTAGGCGACGGTCCGGGCGGCCAGCTCGTCGGCGTTGGCCTGGAACCCGAACGGCGTGTCGAGCAGCAGGGCGGGCGGTGCCGGCGGCACCCGGCCCACCACGTCCCGGTGCACCTTGACCATGGTGGGGGCGGTCTCGCCCGAGCCCATGACGACGAGCAGGCGTGCCGTCACCGGGCCGTTCCCGGGCCCTCGCCGCCCGGCGCCGACCAGGGCGGGTGGTCGGGGACGGTGCCGTCCCACCCGTCGAGCAGCGACGGCCCCGCCTCCACCGGGTCGTCGTCGCCGCCCGGGGGCAGGAGCGCGGCGAGCGCCTCGACCGCGTCGTCCTGCACGCTGCTCAGGTAGTGGTAGAGCGCCAGGGGCGCGGTGCGCGGGTCGCCGGGCGCCGGCAGGGCCATGTCCTCGCTCACGTCGAGCTGCGTGCCGAGCAGGAGCCGGAGCGTCTCGAGGGCGGCGAGCCACTGGCCGAGCTGCCCCTCGTCGATCACCGGCTGCGACGCCGTCGCCGCCAGGGCCTGGAGCGCGTCGCGCCGTGCCCGCACCAGCTCGGGCCCCACCGCCCGGCGGTACTCGTCCTCCGACGCGTCGTCGTGGGGATAGGCCACGGGGAACAGCCGCCGTGCCGCCGGAGCGTCGCCGTCGACCATGGCCAGGGCCTCCCCCGGCAGCCGGCTCAGGAGCTGGCGCTCCTGGGCGCGCAGCTGGACCCGGAACCGCCCCCGGCCGTCGGGGGCGAACCGGCGCCGGCGCAGCACGGCGCGCTCAGCCCGCCTGCTCGAGCGTGGCCCACAGGCCGTGCTCGTGCAGGCGGAAGACGTCGAGCTCGGCCCGCTCGCGCGGTCCCGACGACACCACGGCCCTGCCCTTGTGGTGCACGTCGAGCATCAGTCGGGTGGCCTTGGCCCGGCTGAACCCGAACAGCTTCTGGAAGACGAACGTGACGTAGGACATGAGGTTGACGGGGTCGTTCCACACGACGACCAGCCAGGGCCGGTCGAGTCGCTCGTCGGTGGAGCCCGTCGGCTCGCGGACCCGCTCCGGTGCGACCGGGACGGCGGTGGCTCCGCCGGCTGCGGTCATCGCGTCGGCTCGGCCGTCCGGCCGCTCATGGGTGCACCCTGCGCCGGCCTGCCGTGGTCCGGGACGTCGTGTGCCGTCGCGGCCTCCCCCGGCGCGTGGCCGGCGGCCACGCCAGCGCCGGCCAGGCCCCCCACGGCCGGGGCGCCGGCTGCCGCTGCCGGGCCGGCCTCCCCGGCGGTCGCGACGCGGGCCGAGAGGCCGGGAGCGTCGCCGGGGCCGGGTGCGCCCCGGTGGTAGAGGCCGTCGACGAACCAGAGCGTGGCCACGACGACGACGGCGGCCCCGATCTCGTGCACCTCGACCAGCCCGGGCGGGAGGTGCGCGAAGAACTGGGTGTAGCCGACCAGGCCCTGCACCACGAGGGCGCCCAGGAGCACGTGGCCGCGGTGCTGCACCGACTCCGGCGCCCGGTCCCTGAACAGGCGGTACAGGAGGACCAGGAGCATGCAGCCGAGGGCGATGACGATGAGCGAGTGCGTCCGGGCCATGTCGTCGAGCGGCACCGGCAGCCGCACGGCGTTCGGGCTGCCCCCGTCCGGCCCGGCGCCCGTGGTGGCGGTCCCCGCGGCGATCGCCAGGGCCAGGACGGCGACGAGCCCCCACGCCAGCCGCCGGTCCGCCCGGCCGACCTTGGCCACGCCGCGGCCGCCGGGGCCGCCCGCCCGCATGGCCAGCACCCACGCCAGCGCCAGCAGGCCCATGCCGACGAAGAAGTGGCCCATCACGACGTACGGGTTGAGCTTGGTGTACACGACCACGGCGCCCGCGACGGCTTCGGCAAGCACGCCAGCCACCAGGCCCCACGACAGCCAGACGAGGTCGCGGCGCCGCTCGCGCCGCGCGAGCGCGGCGACGGCGGTGACGGCGATGGCCACCACCAGGACGACCACCACCATGCGGTTGGAGAACTCCATGAGCGGGTGGAACGACAGGGCGGGCGTGACGTGGCGGCGCGAGCACGTCGGCCAGTCCGGGCAGCCGAGCCCCGAGCCCGTCAGGCGCACGGCCGCGCCCGAGGCCACGTTCAGGACCACCAGGACGGTGACCGCCTGGCTGAGCCTGAGGAACGCACGGGGGGAGACACGGGGCAGCACCGCCCCGCGATCGTATCGAAGCCGGGGGAGCGGGCTCCCGTCGGCCCCCTCCCGCCGGGCCGGTCACCGGTGCCGCCCGGCTCACGAGCTCCCTGGCGCCGGCTCGTTGCGGCCGGCGGTGCTCTCTGGCGCCGGCTCGTGCGGCCGGCGGTGCTCTCTGGCGCCGGCTCGTGCGGCCGGCGGTGCTCTCTGGCGCCGGCTCGTGCGGCCGGCGGTGCTCCCTGGCGTCGGCTCGTGCGGCCGGCGGTGCTCTCTGGCGCCGGCTCGTGCGGCCGGCGGTGCCCCAGGCCACGGCCCCTGTGGGCGGCCGCTTTGTCGGGCGGGTGCCGCTCGCCGTAGTCTTGCCCCCGATGACCTCGCTCTCCCCTGCCCTGCAGGGTGTCGTGACGCGGGGGGCGAAGATCCGCGGCTACGTGGCGCTCACCAAGCCACGCATCATCGAGCTGCTGCTGGTCACGACGCTCCCGACCATGTTCGTGGCGCGCCGCGGCATCCCGTCGGTGGGCCTGATGGCGGCGACCCTGGCCGGCGGGGCCCTGGCCGCCGGTGGCGCCAACGCCATCAACATGGTGGTCGACCGGGACATCGACCGCGTCATGCGCCGGACGCAGGGCCGTCCCCTGGTCACCGGGGCCGTCACCCCGGTCGCCGCCATGGTGTTCGCCGTCACCCTGGAGGTGGTCGCCTTCGCCGAGCTGTGGGTGTCGGTGAACCTGCTGTCGGCCGTGCTGGCCGTGTCGGCGACCGCCTTCTACGTCTTCGTCTACACGCTCTGGCTGAAGCGGACCTCGACCCAGAACATCGTGATCGGCGGGGCGGCCGGCGCCGTGCCCGTGCTGGTCGGCTGGACGTCGGTCACCGGGCACCTCGCGTGGTCGCCGGTGGTGCTGTTCGCCCTGGTCTTCATCTGGACGCCGCCGCACTTCTGGGCGCTGGCCATCCGCTACCGCGACGACTACCGGGCGGCCCACGTGCCGATGCTCCCCGCGGTCACCTCCATGCAGGCCACGGCCACGCGCATCCTCGGGTACACGGTCCTGCTGGCGGCGACGAGCCTGGTCTTCGGCGCCGTGGCCCACATGGGCCCGGTCTACTGGGTGGCGTCGGTCGCGACCGGTGGGCTCTTCACCGCCCATGCCGTACGGCTCCGGCGCGCGCCGTCTCCCAAGGCCGCCATGCGGGTGTTCCACTTCTCCATCACCTACCTGGCCGTGCTGTTCTGCGCCATGGCCGTGGACGTCGTCCTGCGGGCACACTGATGCCGGCGGCGCTGGCCCCCGACGGCCGGCGAGCACGCCGCCGCCGGCTGCTGGCGGCGGCGGCCGTCCCGCTCGCCGGGGCCCTCGTCCTGGGCCTGGTGCTGACCGTCGGCGCCGGCGGGTCCCCGCCCGAGCGTCTGGCGGCCTTCTCGCTGCCCCGCCTGGGGCCTGCCGGCGCCGAAGCGGCCGACCCCGTCCGCTACCCGCTGGCCGGGGCGGCAGCGGCCCGGCCGGTCGTCCTCACCTTCTTCGCGTCGTGGTGCGTGCTGTGCAGGACCGACCTGCCGGTGGTGGCCAGGGTGGCAGCGGAGGAGCGCCGGGCGGGGAACAGCACGGTGTTCATCGGGGTCGACGGCAACGACCCGGCACGGGCGGGATGGGCGTTCGCCCAGTCCAAGGGCGTGCAGTTCCCGGTCGCGTCGGACCAGACCGAGCAGGTCGCCCGGCAGATCGGCCTGACGGGGCTGCCCGACACGGTGGTGGTCGACCCCTCGGGTCAGGTGGTGCGCCGCTTCGCCGGGGCCGTCGACGCGGCCCAGCTCGAGCGGGCGGTCGCCGCCGTCGCGCCGCGGCACGCCGTCCGGCCGGCGAGCTGACCGCCCGGCCCGCGGGTCCTCCGCCCGGCCCGGGGATCTCCCGCCCGGCTCGGGGATCCGCCACCCGCAGGTCGCGCCGGGGCGACGGGGGCGCCGCGCTCACCGGCGAGAGGCCGTCACTCCCAGCGGAAGGCCAGCGCCGCCAGCACGGGGCCGCCCACGGCCCAGGCGGCGAGCACCAGCCAGGCCCACCACTCGACGGCTAGGCCGCCGGTCAGGGAGCGGTGCAGCGAGTCGGCCAGGGCCGCCGCCGGGAGTGCCCGCGCCACGTCGGCGAGCACGGTTGGCAGCTTGGCCAGCGGTGCCAGCATGCCGCTCACCAGCAGCAGGACCAGCCACAGGCCGTTGGAGGCGGCCAGGTTCACCTCGGGGCGCAGGCGACCGGCCAGGACCAGGCCGATGCCACCGAAGCCGGCGGTCGCCAGCAGGATCACGCCGACGGCCGCCGCGACCCCGGAAGCGCTCGGGCGCCACCCGAGGCCGACGGCCACCGCGACGAGGACCGCCGCCTGGACGACCTCCACCACCATGACCGCGGTGATCTTGGCGGCGAGCAGCGCCGGGCGCCCGAGAGGCGTGGCGCCGAGGCGCTTGAGGACGCCGTAGCCCCGCTCGAACCCCGTGGCGATGCTCAGGTTGACCATGGCCGTGCTCATGATGGCCAGCGCCATCATCCCCGGGGCGAGGAAGCCGACAGGGTGGCCCGGCCCGGTCGGCAGGATGTGGACCTCGGTGAGGAACACGAGCAGCAGGACGGGGATGCCGAGGGTGAGCAGCAGGGACTCCCCGCGGCGCATGGTCATCGACAGCTCGGCTGCCGTCTGCGCTGCCCAGCGGCGGGTCATCGCCGGCCCCGCCTCCGGCCGCCGCGGTCCCGCCGGCCGTGGCCGGCCTGGCTGGCACCGGCCTGGCTGGCACCGGCCCGGCTGGCACCGGTCGCGGCACCGTTGCCGGCGCCGTCGTCCGAACCGCCGCCGTCCGAACCGCCGCCGTCCGAACCGCCGCCGCGCTGGCCGTCGGTGGCCCCGACGAGCTGCAGGTATGCCTCCTCGAGCGTTGCCGCCGACGTCCGCAGGCCCTGCACGGGTAGGCCCTGGCGGTCGAGCCACGCCGCGACGGCCGCCACCGTGGCCGGGGTGGCGGGCCCTGCGACCTCGTAGTGGCCGGGCGCCGCCTCGGCCACGCCACCCGCCGCCGGGCCGAGGGCGGCGGCCAGCTCGGTGACGTCGAGGCCGGCGGGGGCGACGAACCGGACGGCCTCGCCCCCCGCGGAGGCAGCCAGCTGGGCGGGGGTGCCGCTCGCCACCACCCGGCCCCGGGCGACGATCACGACGTGGTCGGCGAGGTGCTCCGCCTCGGGCAGCTCGTGGGTCGTGAGGACGACGCAGGTGCCCCTCGACCGCTCGTCCGCCACCACCTGCCGGATGGCCAGCCGGCCCTCGGGGTCCACGCCGGCGGTCGGCTCGTCCAGGAACAGCACCTCCGGCCGGCCGACCAGGGCGAGCGCCAGGCTCAGGCGCTGCTGCTCCCCGCCCGACAGCCGCCGCCACGGGGTGGTGGCGACCGGGCCGAGCGCCACCAGGTCCAGCAGGGCGTCGGGGTCGCGCGGGCGGTCGTAGTACCGGGCGAACAGGTGCAGTGCCTGGCGCGGTGCCATCGTGGGGTACACGCCGCCGCGCTGGAGCATGACGCCCATGCGCCCGACGAGGGCGCGGTGGTCCGCCACCGGGTCGAGCCCGAGCACCCGCACTCGGCCCCCGGTCGCCCGGCGGTAGCCCTCGAGCGTCTCCACCGTGGAGGTCTTGCCGGCACCGTTGGGGCCCAGCACGGCCAGCACCTGGCCCCGCCTGGCGGACAGGGAGAGGCCGTCCACGGCGGTGACGCGGCCGTAGCGGACCACCAGGCCGTCGCAGGTGACGGCGTCGTCGGCAGCCCCCGCGTCGCCGGCGGCGTCACCGGCGACGTCGGCGTCGTCAGGGTCGCCCGCCCCGGGCGCGGCGCTGCCCCCGGGCTGGCCGTCGCCGGGACGCGTGCCGGCGTGGGAGCGGGAGGGCACGGCGTCGAGGCTACCGTTGGGCGCACCATGATCGACATCCGGCTGGTCCGACAGGACGCGGCGGCCGTGCGGGCCGCCCTGGCGCGGCGGGGCGTGGATCCTGCCGAGGTCGACGCGCTCGCGGCTGCCGACGAGCGCGCCCGCGAGCTCGTCGCCCGGCGCGACGAGCTGCGCGCCCAGGTGAAGGCGCTCTCCCGCCAGGTGGGCGAGGCGCGCCGTGCCGGCGACGCTGACCGGGCGGACGAGCTGGCGGCGCAGAGCCGGCGGCTCGGCGACGAGCTGCAGGAGGTCGACGCCGAGGCGGACGACGCCGCAGGCAGCGTGCGCGAGCGCCTGCTGTGGCTGCCGAACCTGCCGTCCGAGGACGCGCCGGACGGCGGTGGCCCCGACGACAACCCGGTGGTGCGCCGCTGGCCCGAGCAGCCCGTGACGTACGCCGACCACCAGCGGGTCCCGCACTGGGACGTCGCCGCCTCGCTCGGGATCCTCGACCTCGAGCGAGGGGCGCGGCTGTCGGGGTCGATGTTCCCGGCGTTCCGCGGCATGGGGTCGAGGCTGCTGCGAGCGCTCACCGCCTTCGCCCTGGACCGGCACGCCGACGCCTTCGAGGAGGTCCGGCCGCCCACCCTGGTCCGCACCGAGACCATGGTGTCCACGGGGCACCTGCCGAAGTTCGCCGACGAGGCCTATGCCGTCGAGCGCGACGGGCTGTGGGCCATCCCCACGGCCGAGGTGCCGCTCACGTCCATGTACCGCGGCGAGATCCTCGACGAGGAGCGCCTGCCGCTCCGGCTCACCGCGGCCAGCGCCTGCTTCCGCCGCGAGGCGGGCGCCGCGGGCCGCGACACTCGCGGCCTGCTGCGCGTGCACGAGTTCGACAAGGTCGAGCTCTTCGCGTACGCCACCGCCGAGCAGGCGCCGGCGGTCCACGCCGACATGGTCGGCCGCGTCGAGGGGCTGGTGAGGGAGCTCGGCCTGGAGTACCGGGTGGTCGACCTGTGCACGGGCGACCTGGGCAACTCGTCGGCACGGACGTTCGACATCGAGGTGTACGCACCGGGCTGCGACATGTGGCTGGAGGTGTCGTCCATCAGCTGGTTCCGCGACTACCAGGCCCGGAGGGCCGACGTGCGGTACCGGCCGGCAGGCGGCGGGCAGCCCCGCTTCGTCGACACGCTGAACGGCTCGGGCCTCGCGTGGGCCCGCATCTGGGCGGCGCTGGTGGAGGTCGGGCGCCAGCACGACGGCACCGTGCGGCTCCCCGACGTCCTGGCGCCGTACCTCGGGGGTCGGCTCACCATCGCCTGATGCCCTGATGCCCTGATGCCCTGATGCCCTGATGCCCTGATGCCCTGATGCCCGAGTTGTGGCGGCCGCGACCGGCGGGCGAGGTGGCCGGGCGATCCGACCACGCCCTGGCCGTCGCCGCGGCCGCAGGCGGCGGCCGCACGCCCGAGCGCGGCGACCTCAGCGGGCTGGGGGCCGCTCGAAGCGGTAGCCGACCCCGCGCACCGTGGTGATGATGGTCGGGTTGGAGGGGTCGACCTCGATGTGCCCGCGCAGCCGCTTGATGTGGACGTCGAGCGTCTTGGTGTCGCCGACGTAGTCGGTGCCCCAGACGCGGTCGATGAGCGTGTCGCGGGTGAGCACCCGCCCGGCGTTCTCGATGAGGAGGGCGAGCAGGTCGAACTCCTTGCGGCGCAGGTGCACCTCGGCGTCGCGCACGAACACGCGGTGGCGGTCCACGTCGAGGACGACGTCCCCGACGGTCACCACGTCCTCCCCGGTCGCGGCGGCCCCCGTGGTCCCGGCCGTTCCGGGCGACCGGCGGAGCACGGCGCGCATCCGGGCGACGAGCTCGCGGAGGCGGTAGGGCTTCGTCACGTAGTCGTCGGCACCGACCTCCAGCCCGACGACGGTGTCGATCTCGGTCGACTTGGCGGTGACCATGATGATCGGCACCGACGACCGGGCCCGGATGGCGCGGCAGACGTCGATGCCCGACAGCTTGGGCAGCATGATGTCGAGCAGGACGAGGTCCGGGCCGACCTCGTCGAACAGGGCGAGGGCCTCGTTCCCGTTGGTGGCCACCGTCACGTCGAACCCCTCGCGACCGAGCCCGATGACCAGCGCGTCGACGAAGCTCTCCTCGTCCTCGGCCAGCAGCACCGACACCCGGGACGCGGACCCGTCCGTCCGTCCGGCCGCCTGCGGGTCGCCGCCCGGTCCGGGCAGGGAGCCCGCGTTCACGGGCGGCTCGCCTCGGGCTGCAGCGGCAGGACGAGGCGGAACGTCGACCCCTCGCCTTCGCGCGAGTCGACCTCCACGCGGCCCTGGTGGTTGGCGGCCACGTGCCGGACGATCGACAGGCCCAGGCCGGTGCCGCCGGTCTGGCGGCTGCGCCCCTGGTCCACCCGGTAGAAGCGCTCGAAGATCCGCTCGAGCTCTCGCGACGGGATGCCGATGCCGTGGTCCTCGACCTCCAGGGTCACCTCGGCTCCGGTGGAGGTGCCGCGCAGCTGGACGGTCCCACCGTCGTAGGAGAACTTCACGGCGTTCTCCAGCAGGTTGTACAGCGCGGAGACGAGCTGGCGGCGCTCGGCGAGCACCGCCACGGGCGGGCTCGGCTCGTGCACCTCGATCTTGACGTCGCGTTGCTCGGCCGCGGAGCGCACGCGCTCGACGGCCTCGGCCATGGCGAGGTTGACGAGCACGGGCTCGCGCGGCGGCGCCTCCTCGGACTCGATGCGCGACAGGTCGAGCAGGTCGTCGATGATCCGGCTGACCCGGAACGCCTCGCTGTGGATGCGGGTGGCCAGGCGCTGGGCCACGGCGGGGTCCGACTCGCTCATGAGGGTCTCGGCGAGCAGCCCGAGAGCGCCCATGGGCGTCTTGAGCTCGTGGCTGACGTTGGCGACGAAGTCGCGGCGGATCTCCTCGAGCCGGCGGCGCTCGGACACGTCGTCGATCACGGCGATGACACCGAGGGTGCGCCGGCCGTCGTCGATCAGCTGCGTCCGGACGGCCAGCGTGCGCCGGGGCGGCCCGTACAGGTCGAGGGTCCGCTCGGCCGCGCCCTGCTGCCAGGCGTTGCCGAGGAGGTCGACGACGGCCTGGGCAGCCAGCGCGTCGCCGTGCCGCCCGCCCATCAGGCTCACCGCCCGGGCGTTGCGGAAGACGACCTCGCCGCTCTCGTCGCACACGATCACGCCCTGGGGCAGGGTGTCGAGAGCGCGCCGCAGGCGGATGGCGTCGGCGGAGGACTCCGCCACGGCTTCGGCGGCACGGTCGGTGACCTGCTCCAGGTGGTTGAGCGCGGGCTCGATCCCCGCCGGCTCGTGGTCGGGCACGTCGACGCCCAGGCGGGTCGCCAGCGCCGACAGGCGCTGCTCGAGGGCGGACCGCCCGGAGCGCCGGCCGTGCACGGTGGCGACGACCACCCCGACGGCGCCGACGACGGCCAGAGCCACGAAGCCGACGAGAGCGTCGACCATCGGGATCGTGGTACCGAGCGACATGACCCCAGCATGGCAGGTGCGGCGTGGCCGCGGCACCATGCTCGGCGCGAGGGCGAGCACCGTGGCGGCATGCGGGTGCCAGCGTCCGGCGCTACGGCTCGGTGGCCGCGCCACGGTCCCGGCGCCTGCACGGCGGCTCTCGCAGGTCGCCGTGCAGCGGCGCAGCCCCACGTCCCGGTGCCGCCGGCGGGGCCGTCGCGGCCTGTCACCCCCTCGCGGTCGGCGGGGCCCGCGTGGCCACGAGAAGGACAAGGAAACCCTTGAAAAATCATGAAACAGTGCCTAGGCTGACACGCGGCAGCCCGACGCCCTCCCCCGGCGAGCGGCGTTCGGCGGCTGATCGGTCGCCGGCCTGCCCGGCCGGCCCGCTCGGTGGACCTCGCCGGCGCCGGCGTTCGGCCCCTCGCTGAGCGTGTCCAGTGCCCGGTGCGCCCCGCTCGGCCGCGGGCGCGGCCGCGGCTGTCGCTGTCGGCTGTCGGCTGTCGGCTGTCGGCTGTCGGCTGTCGCTCTCGCCCTCGCTGCCGTCGTCGGCTGCAGCGGCCTCGCGCCGGGGCCCCCGGTGCCCGTCGCGGCGCGCGCCGCCGGCCTCGATGGTGACGGCCCGCCCGCTCCGGGCGGGAGACGACAGAAGGGGACGAGGATGTGGTGGTCGGTGGCGAACGTGGTGCTGAACCCGAGCGTGGGCGACCTGCCCGGAGGCTCGGTGCTCCAGCGCCTGACGGACGGGCTGGGTGGCTGGGCCCTGGTGCTGGCGCTCGTCGGCCTGGTGGTCGGGGCGGCGGCCTGGGCGCTCGGCGTGCACTCGCAGAACTTCCAGCAGTCCCTGGTGGGGCGCCGGGCCGTGCTCGTGTCCGCGCTCGCCGCCCTGCTGATCGGCGCCGCACCCGCGCTCATCAACTTCTTCTTCCACGCAGGGCAGGGGGTGAAGTGATCGCCGGCGCCGCGGCCGGACTGGCGTTGCCGCTCCCGGGCTGCGTGCTGGTGGCCAGCCAGGCCGCGGCCGCGCCCGGTGGACCGCCGGTCGGCCAGCTGGCCGGCGGGCTGGTCGGGCTGGGTGCGGGCGCGGTGTTCGACGCCGCCGGGAGCTGGGTCGCGGCCGGCGCGACGTGGTTCCTCCGCCAGCTCGTCGCCGTCGTGTCCGCCACGACCGCGCCGCCGATCACCGCAGCCTGGTTCGCCAAGCAGGTCAGCACCATGACCGCCGTCGGCGGCGTGCTCGCCCTGCCGCTCACCCTGTGCGCCGCCGTGCAGGCCGTCGTGCGCCAGAGCCCGGGCATGGTGGTGCGCGTCGCCACCGTGAACCTCCCGGTCGCACTGACGCTCACCGGCATGGCCGTCACCCTGGTCCACCTCGGCCTGTCCATCACCGACTCGCTGTCGTCGGGCATCCTGAGCGCCTCGGGGGTCGGGCCCCGAGGAGGGCTGTCGCCGCTCGCCGGCGCCTTCGGGACGGCCACCGCGTCCGGGGCACCGAGCTTCGCCCTGCTGCTCGGCGCCGTCGTCGTGGCCGTGGCCGCCCTCGGCCTGTGGATCGAGATGGCCGTGCGCTCGGCGGCGGTCTCCGTCGCCGTCCTCTTCCTGCCCCTCGTCATGGCCGCCTTCGTGTGGCCGGCCGTGAGCCACTGGTGCCGGCGCCTGGCCGACACGCTCGTCGCGCTCATCCTCTCCAAGCTGGTGGTCGTCGGCGCGCTGGGCCTGGCGACCATGGCGCTCGGGAGGGGGGTGGGCGGGCAGCTGGACCGCAACGGCTTCGGCGCGCTCGTCACCGGTGCCGCGCTGCTGGTCGTGGCGTCCGCAGCCCCGTTCGTGCTCCTGCGGCTCATTCCCGCCGTCGAGGCCGGGGCCGTCGCGCAGCTCGACCAGGCACGCGGTCACGTCCGCCATGCCATGGGCGCACCCAGACGCGCCGCCAACCTCGCAGCGGACCTCGCCGAGGCCCGCGGGGCGCGCGCCGGCGGGGACGAAGCCCCGGCACCCATCGGCCCGGTGGGGCCGGCCGGGGCCGGCCCGGCGTCCCCAGGACCACCGCCAGGCGGTGCCGGCCCGTCGGGTGCCGGTCCGTCGGGTGCCGGTCCGTCGAGCGGTGCCGCGGCGGTGTGGCCTCGCCCGACTGAGGTGGGCCCTCCAGCGCCAGGGAACCCCGCGGCCCCCGGCAGTGGGACCGGCGCGCCGGCCCCGGCCGGCGGCGGCAGCGCCGGCGGCAC
>JAJZYI010000075.1 GCA_021798135.1 Actinomycetes bacterium
ACGGCGGCGCCCGCCGGCTGCGTCGCGCCGGCGGGCAGGCGTCGGGTGGCAGACGGCAGGAGCAGCGCGCCCAGCGCCACCGCCACGGCGACCAGGGCGATGCCGCGGGCGCTCAGGACGGGGTCGCGGTCGGCGCCCTCGCTCCCGGGCTCGCGACCGGCGGAGGTCACCGCCGCCCCCCGGCGGGCCCCGGCGCGCGCCTGCAGCCGGCGTGCCCCGTCGGGCACCGGTCTCGATCGTGCCGGCGGAGCCTCATGACGGCGCCAGCCTGCCAACCCCGCACCGGTGGCGCAAGGACCGCTCGGCGCGCCGGTCGGTCAGGGCCCGTCGGTCAGGGCCCCACGGTCAGCGCCCCTCGGTCAGGGGTTGTCGCCCAGCAGGGAGCCCAGCTCGCGCCGGGACCGGACGCCGAGCTTGGCGAAGGCGTTGGTGAGGTGGTATTCGACGGTCTTGACGCTGACGAGGAGCCGGGCGGCGATCTCCCGGTTGGGGACGCCGGTGGCGGCGAGCCTGACGGCGGCCGCCTCGGAGGTCGTCAGGCTGCCCAGCCACCCCTCGGTGCCGCCGGGCGACAGGCCCAGGCGCTCCTGCTCCGCCCGCACCTGGCGGGCGTACGCCCACGCACCGGCGGCCGCGTACCGGTCCACGGCGGCGCGCAGGTGCACGGCGGCCGACCGGCGCCTCCCTCGCCGCAGCTCGACCTGGCCGAGCAGCGCCTCGCAGCGGGCGACGTCGAGCGGGCGCCCCAGGGCCACCGCCGCCCCGGCCGCGCCGCGCAGGTGTGCGGCGGCGACGTCCAGCTCGCCGGAGATCGCCGCGACGGCACCGCGGACCCGCTCGGCCGCCATGAGCGCCGAGCGGCGCCGGCACCCCGGGAACCGGTCGGCGAAGGCCTGGAGCTCGTCGGCGGCCTCGGCGGCCCGCCCCATCCGGGCCAGGGCGTCGGCGCGCAGCGGGCCGAACGGGTGGGTGCCCGGCTCGCGCTCGTCGTACACGGCCTGCAGCTCGTCGGCGGCGGCCAGCAGCGCCGGGACGTCGCCGGCGGCGTCGGCGAGCGCCGCGCGGGCCGCCGCGGCGTAGGCCAGGCCCGCCGGCGCTCCCACCACGGCCGCCCATCGCTGCGACTCGCGGGCGTGCGATGCGGCCTGCTGGAGGTCGCCGCGAGCGGCGCGTGCCCCGCAGGCCTGCGCGTGGAGCATGGCGAGCTCCCACACCCGCAGGCGGTCGGCCGCATCGCCCACGGCGAGCTCCGCGTGGAGCACGGCCTGGTCCACCTGACCGCCGCGCAGCTCGGCCTCCGCCAGGAACCCGAGCGCCTGGGCCACCCGCAGGGCCTCGCCCCGGCACGCCCGCTCGATGGCCGCGGTGAGGTCGGCGACGGCCCCGGCGGTGTCGTCGGTCCACAGCCGGACCACACCCCGGGCGACCACGATGTCGAGACCGCCGGGCGAGCCCCGGCGCCCCAGGTCGCCCAGGCCGTCCAGGAGCACCAGCGCCTCCTCGCCGCGGCCGGCGACGGCCAGGCCGACGGTTCGGGCGAACCAGCCGAAGGTGACGACCCATGGAGCGCCAGGGCCGGTCTCGACGGCGGCGGCGCCGAAGGCCACCATGTCCAGGTAGTCGAACCGGAGGGCGGCGACGATCGCCAGCAGGGACGCCACCCTGGCGGCGAGGTCCGCCGGTGCCCCCTCCGGTGCGGCGCCTGCGCCCCCGGCACCGGCTGGAACCGTCCCGCCGACCGGAGCCGTCCCACCAGCTGGAACCGTCCCACCAGCTGGAACCGTCCCACCAGCTGGAACCGTCCCGCCGACCAGGGCCGTCCCGCCGACCGGAGCCGTCCCACCAGCTGGAGCCGTCCCACCAGCTGGAGCCGTCCCGCCGGCTTGGGCGGTGCCGCCTGGCTGGTCGCCGTCGAGACCGGCCCACGCCCGGCGCAGCCGACTGCTCGCCGCAGCGACGTCACCCGCGACGAGCGCCAGGTAGCCGCAGACGTAGTCGGCCCACGGGCTGGCAGGCAGGGCCTCCGCCTCGGCGGCATGGCGGCGCGCGGCGTGCACGTCGCCGGAGACCAGCTGGGCCTCCACGGCTCGTAGCAGCAGCGCCCGGCGGGCCGCGCCGGGTGCGGAGACGCCGAGCGCCTGCGCCAGGTGGTGGGCCGCTGCGCCGCTGTCGCCGGCTGCCAGCTCTGCCGCCGCCCGGCGGTCGAGCGCCCGGGCCAGGTCCTCGTCGACGCCGGCGCCGGCGGCCACCCGGTGGGCGAGCGCGTCGTCCCCGACCAGGACGGCGGCGGCGCGCCGGTGCAGCTCGCGCCGGCGCTCGGGCGGGAGCGCGCCGTACACCGCGGCGCGCACCAGCGCGTGCGGGAACTCCAGGTCCGCACCGTCGGTGCCAGGGCTGGCGGCGAGCAGGCCGGCGCTGGCGGCACCGTCGAGCGCGTGGGCGGCCACCGCGCTGTCCGCCAGTCCGGCCACCTCGAGCAGCCGTGGCGCGCTGGCCCGAGCGCCCAGGACGGCGGCCGCCTCGACCACGTGCCGGCACGCCGGGCCGCACCCGCCGAGCGTGGCGGTGACGGCGGCGGCGAGCCCGTCGGGTGCGGGCAGCACGCCGCCGCCCGACGCCAGGCTGCCCGCCGGCAGCCGACGCAGGAGGGTCCGCGCGTGCAGCGGGTTGCCGCCCGTGTGCGCCCACAGGCGCGCCGCCCCCGACGGCGACAGGCCCGGCCCGTCCACGGTGGCGGCCAGGGTGAGCAGGTGCGCCGGCTGCAGTCCCTGGAGGTCGAGGACCAGCCCGCCGTCGTCGGCCATGCGCCGCCAGGTGTCGTCGGCGAGCGGCGCGGTGCCCGTCCGCAGGGCGAGCACGACCAGGGCAGGCTCCACGCTCAGGCGGCGCAGCGCGAACCGGAGCGCCGCGGCCGACTGGCGGTCGGTCCAGTGCGCGTCGTCGACCACGACCGCTAGCGGACCGGCCGCGCCGATCAGCCGGAGCAGGAGCCCCCCCACGAACAGCGGATCGGCGTCGGGCGCCAGGCCGTCGGCGAGCTCCGACGCGTCGGCCAGCCCTCGGGCGACCAACCCCGCGCCGAGCTGCGCGACGACCCCCCACGCGAGCGCGACCTCGCCGTCGTCCCCGCTGGCCCACACGACCCCGGCGGGTTCGACGCCCGCCACGAACCGCCGCAACAGGGCCGTCTTGCCGATGCCGCCCTCGCCGGTGACGAGGGCCAGGCGCGGGTTGCCGGCCAGCGCTGCACCGAGCACCCGGGACAGCTCGCCGAGCTCGGCGTCGCGTCCGACGAGCGCCCCCGCAGGCGGCGACGTGCCGCCGCCTGCGGCGTCCCCTCGTCGCCGACCGCCCCGGACCGTCGGCGTCCCCACGAGCATCCGTCCGCGTTGCGACATCTCCACGAGCCCCTGTCCGCACGACAGCGTGCAGCGCCGGACCACCTCGGGCGCCGCCGAGCCCCCGGCACCCTGCCCGGCCGATTGTCGACAATTCACAACGGTCTGTCAACGGGACGGCGGGCGGGCCGCGGGGCAGGTCGGCAGGTACCGTGGGCGCACACCCGCCGGTGTGGCGCAGCTGGTAGCGCAGGCGACTTGTAATCGTCAGGTCGTGGGTTCGAGTCCCACCACCGGCTCGCGTTCGCCCTCGTCAGTGGTGGTTTTTGCTCAGCCAGCGATCCCTGTGCTGGGTCCATCCCAACAGGCCCCCCGGTTTCGTGCTCGCCAGAGCCCGCATCGAGGGTCGCCCGGACTGCACAAACGCCGCCGCATGGGCGTTCTCGGAACCGTCGCTGATGGCCGTTCGTCGGTGGAGTGTGGAGCTCGGCAGGCGGCGGTCGTTGTGGGGCGCGCTCGCGGTCGTCGTGGCAGTGGGCTCGGCGGGCGGCTGCGGAGGCGGAACGGGGAGTGGCAGTGCGGTGGCGGGTTGGAAGCCACCGAGGACCGTGGTGCCGCCGTGGGTTGCGCCGGCAGTGCTGCCGGCGCCGTCGACGGCGCCGGCGTGGCGTGTGACGAGCCCGGTGTTCGTGCCGTCGACGATCGACTGCGTCACGGCGACCGTCTGCCAGGCCGCCGGCCCCAACGGGTTGGCCGCTTCGGACGACGGTGGGCAGACGTGGACCTGGGAGGCGGCCCCCGGCGGCGAGCCAACGCCGTTGGCGTGCGTCACCGTGGACCGCTGCTGGGCGGTCGGCGACGGCTACGTCGATGCCACCACCGACGGCGGGGCCCGGTGGGCGGCCGCGCCGCTGCCAGGGTTCCGCCGGCACATCCCGCTCGTCATCGCCGCCCTCGCCTGCCCCTCGGCTGGGGAGTGCGTCGCCGTCGGCACCGCCGGGTCGACGGTGCCGAAGGGCTCCCGGCAGGCCGCCTACGTGGCGCGGACCGACGACGGCGGTCGCTCGTGGCAAGCGGTGACGCTGCCGGCGGGAACGCCGCTGCTGCACTCGGCGTCCTGTCCGACGGCGCTCCGCTGCCTGGCGGTAGGCGGGCGGCGTGTGCTGGTGAGCGACGACGGTGGTGCCCGGTGGCGGCAGCAGCGAGCGCCGGCACCGGTCGGGCGGCTGACCTCGATCACCTGCCGGACGGCGACCTGGTGCGTAGCCGTGGGCACGGCGGCGCCGCACCCCGCCGTCGATGGCGCCAACCACCCGCTGGCCGCGGTGACCGGCGACGGCGGGCGTCGCTGGCACGTGGTTACCCTCCCTTCGGCGCTGGCCACACCCACCCAGGTGGCGTGCACCGCCGCCGGTGTGTGCCTGGTCTCCGGTACCTACGCGACCGCCACACCGACCCTGGCGCGGTCCACCGACCGCGGCCGCAGGTGGGCGCCGGTGGCCGGCCCCGGTCCGGCCAACGGCGCCGCTGGCCACCTCGACTGCCCGAGCGCCGACCGCTGCCTCGACGCCACCGGCACCGGCCTGTTCGCCACCGACCCGATGACTGGCTCGTGGATCGACGTCTCGAGCCCGGCGGCGATCCCCGCCAGCGGGTACGACACGCTGGCGGCCGTGTCCTGCCCGGCGCCGGGCCACTGCACGGTGGCGTCGAGGTTCATGGCCCTGGCCGGAGGCGGTTCCGCCGCCCCGTTCCCGCTGGCGCTCACCACCACCGATGGCGGCGCCACCTGGCTACCGTCGTCGGTCGACAACGGCAGGACCCAGGCTCAACCAGGGTTATCGTGCCCCACCACCTCGACCTGCCAGATCGTCGACGCCGCCGACCTGTATCGCAGCATCGACGGTGGCGCATCGTGGACCCGCCAACCCCTGCCGTCCCCGCCGGGCTCCGCCGCCGCGGTCTCGGTGTCATGTCCGGATGTCGAAACGTGCATGGCCGTCGGCCTCGGCAGCCAAGGGATGGGCGTGATCGCCACCGCCGACGCCGGCAGCAGGTGGACGTCGTCCACTGCGCCACCCGGTGTCGGAGCACTCACCGGCGTCGCCTGCACCACCGGGCGCACCTGTGTGGCGGTGGGGACCACGGCAGCCAGTCCGACGTCCCCGGCCACGGCAGCCGTGGCCGTGACCGTCGACCAGGGGCAGACCTGGCAGCCGGCGCACGTGCCCGCCGGCACCGGTCCCCTGGCTGCCGTCTTCTGCCCGAACAGCGAGGAGTGCGTCGCCGTCGGCGGTGACCGCAACGCCACCCACCCGAACGGGATCATCCTCACCTCCAGCGACGGCGGCACCACCTGGGCAGCCGCCGCCCTCCCGGCGGACACCTCCACGCTCGACGCCGTCTCGTGCCCCTCGGCGCAGGAGTGCGTCGCCGTGGGCGATGCCACTGCCGTCGAGACCGTCGACGGCGGCCGCCGCTGGACACCCATGTCCCTGCCGGCCGGCGTGCAGGCACTCACCGGCGTGTCGTGCACCGGCGACAACCGCTGCGTGGCAGTCGGCCTCGACAGGCAAGGTCGAGGCATGATCGCCACCATGTCCGCGGCGCCCCCCACTTGACCCCACCCCGCGACACAGGGTCGGAGCAACCGTCGGGCACTTCTCGCGAACTATGGGTTAGTATTGGAAAACGCCATAGCTTCCTATACCTAGGTAGACAACGTGGATCCTGTGCGGAATCCCTACTCACCCGGCGCCGGGCGCCGCCCGGCTGCCCTGGTGGGACGTGACGTCCAACTGGCCGAGTGGGACGTTGCCCTCCAGCGCGTCGAGGCAGGCCGGACGGCCCAACCGGCAGTCCTCTACGGCTTGCGCGGTGTCGGCAAGACCGTGCTGCTCTCGGAGTTCGCCCGCAAGGCGATCGACCGGAATTGGATCGTCACCCGGTTGGAGGCGCGCGCCGGCACGTCGCTGCGAGAGGCCATCGGCGATGCCCTCCACGGGCCGCTGGCAGACCTGGCACGGCCTTCCGCCGGCCAGCGGCTGCTGCGAGCCGTGAAGACGATGGCGAGCTTTCGGGCGAGCGTGGACCCCGGCGGGGCGTGGAGCTTCGGCCTCGACCTCTCACAGGTCGGCGGTGGGGGCGCCGACACCGGGGTCCTCGAGGTGGACCTCACGAAGGTGCTCCACGATGTCGCCGCTGCCGCTGCCGAGGAGGGCAAGGGCCTGGCGGTCCTCGTCGACGAAGCCCAGGACGTGGCCGACGGCGAGCTGGCGGCGCTGTGCTCCACGGCCCACACCGCCAGCCAGGCCGGCTGGGCCCTGACCGTGGGGCTCGCCGGCCTTCCGAGCCTTCCGCGCATCCTGGCCGAGGCGAAGTCCTACTCCGAGCGCCTCTTCAGCTTCCACACCATCGGCAACCTGGCCGCTCCGCTCGCCGCCGAGGCCCTCACCGCCCCCGCTGCCGCCGAATCCGTCGCATGGGAGGACGCCGCCGTCGAGCACGTCGTGTCCCAGGCCGCCGGCTACCCCTACTTCCTGCAGCAGTTCGGCCAGGACAGCTGGAACGACGCAGCCGGCCCGGACATCACCCTCACCGACGCCCGAGTCGGCGTCGCCAACGGCCGCGCCGCCCTCGACACCGGCTTCTTCCGGATCCGATGGGACCGCGCCACCCCCGCCGAACAGCGATACCTGCGGGCCATGGCCGCGGACGGAGACGCCGGGAGCGGCTCAGGGGACGTCGCCAGCCGACTGGACCGCAAGATCACCAGCCTCGGGCCGACGCGCGCCAACCTCATCGCCAAAGGCCTCGTCTACGCCCCCGAGCACGGCGTCGTCGCCTTCACCGTCCCCGGCATGGCCGACTTCATCCGCCGCCAACCCGACCGGTAGATGGGAAGAGGCCGCCAGGTCACCCTCCGCCATCCCAGGTGCCTGGCCGCACGGGCAACCTGGGGACCGAGGGTTGCGACTTGTGGGTCACGGCGGTTGCGACCTGGGGACCGAGGAGACCCGGCATCCCAACTCCCGTCCCAACAATTGCGTCACGGCCCGTCCCCGACCGTCGCACGCCGTCCGCTCCGGATCCCGGAACACCGCCCCGGACCAGCCACAATGCGCACGGACGCCACGTCCGGCGACGACGTGCGCCGGGTCGTCGCTCCCCTGCAATCGTCAGGTCGTGGGTTCGAGTCCCACCACCGGCTCTCCGAAGTTCCAGCTCAGCAGGCATGCTCTCCGCCGTCCCACCTACCGGCTGTGTCGTTGCCCGACACAAGGCCCAGCCCGGCGGACGCGGGGTCGGCGGTGCGACGAAGCGTGCGGGATCGGGAGCCGAGTGCGTGGGACCTGCGCGTCTTCACCGGGCGTGATGAGCTCCCCGCGGCGTCGCCGGGCGCTGACTTGGTGTGATGTTCGCCTTCGCTACCGCTTTCGCGCACGAACGGGGCCGCCGCCGGGTCCGTGCGTGGCGTCCACTCGGCGCGTGCGCACGGAGTCGGGATCGCGCCGCACCGTGCGGGTGCCCACAGCATCCCTGCCAGCAGGCCAGCAGGCCAGCAGGCCAGCAGGCCAGCAGGCCAGCAGCGGGAGGCTCTGCCAGCAGGGGACAACTCTGCCAGCAACGGAAGGCTCTCCGGTCACCCCTGGCGCTGCCCAGCTCCCTTCGCGCGGCGAGCTCGGCCGCTGGACGGCAGCATGAAGGTCAGATGCCCGTCGCGGCATCGAGACGCCCGCCGGCGATCGCCTCGGTGAGGGCCCGGTGGTCGCGCTCGTTCTGGTCGGCGTAGGCGCGGGCGAAGCGGGCCATGGCCCGGTCGAAGGCGTCGCTCGTGCCCAGGTAGGCGGCGACGGCGACCGGGTCCCCCGAGCGGGCGTGGGCCCGGGCAAGGATCCATGCGCACAGCTGCGCGTAGACGCCGAGCATGTCCGGGCGCATCGTCTCGATGTCCGCCGACAGCTTCCAGTCCCACAGCTGGCGCATGTAGAAGTCCCGGCTGACGCCGTCGGGCCCCTCGCTCCGGGTCCACCCGAGGAAGATGTCGCTGGCCGCCTGCATCAGCTCCTGGCCCTCCACCACGCGGCGACCGTGGTTGCGGACCGGGCTGGCGGCCAGGTGCGCCTGCAGCACCGAGGGCTCGGCCTGCTTCACCTGCAGGAACAGGGGGTCCTGCGCGTCACGACCCAGCAGCAGCGCCACCCAGCAACGCGTCCCCACGCTCCCCACGCCGACCACCTTGCGCGCCAGGTCCACGAACCGGTACCTGTCGAAGAGGTGCTGCCGGGACCGGGGCAGAGCTCGTCGGTAGGCACGGATCGATGCCGTCACCGACTGGCGCAGGCGTGTCGCGTCGACGTCCGCCAGCACCTCGGTGACGGGCTGGAGCAGCGGGGGATCGCTGAGGAAGCTCACCTCCCCGCCGACGGACCGAGTGAGCTTGCCGAACGCCTTCAGGTGGTCCTTCGCCTGCGCCTTGGCCGTGGCCCGACGGAGGTTCGCCATGGCCGCCGGGTCGATCGACGGCCCCCAACGACGTTGGATCGTGTCGAGATCGAGGCGCGCGTACCAGATGTCGAGCACCCGCATGGCGGCGAACTCCCGCACGGCCCGGCGGTAGGTGCCAGCCGTCCCGAGGACGGCCGCCTGCCGTGACCGCTTGTCGAGCCCCCGGGCCCGCGCCGCGACCTCGATGCTCGCCACCAGCCGCTTGACGTCCCACTCGAACGGACCGGGGTGGGTCTCGTCGAAGTCGTTGACGTCGAACACCATGCGACGGCCCGGGTCGGCGAAGCCCCCGAAGTTGAGCAGGTGAGCGTCGCCGCACAGCTGCACGTTCAGGCCGGTCGACGGCTCGCCGGCGAGGTCGGCCGCCATCACGGCAGCAGCACCCCGGTAGAAGGCGAACGGTGAGGCTGCCATCCGGCCGTGGCGGATGGCGACGAGCTCCGGCACGCGGTCCCTCTCCTGGTCCGCCAGGATCCCCAGGGGGTCCCTTCGGCCGCCCGGCGGCTGCCAGTCGCCGTGACGGGACCGGGGGACGGCCCGGCGAGCAGCCCTTCCCCTCGTCGCTCGGTCCTCCGTCGACGCGATGGTGCCCCGAGCGGGCACCTCCGTCGGAACCCTTCGTGTCGGGGTCGCGGTCGTCGGGTTCACGGTCGTCGCGTCCACGCGGCACCTCCTGGTTCGGTCGGTCCGCTCCGTGCGTCAGGTCGCCGGGCGGGCGACCACCGCCGCGGGCCTCAGGTCGGCCTCCTCAACGGGAGCGGTGCGGGCCCGCCCTGACGGCCATCGATCGACCACCGGTGGTCGTGCCGGTGCCTCGGGCAAGCCCGCCCTCCGGGCGGAGTCCTCGCGGGACACCGCGTCCACCAGCATGCGGATGCGACGTGGCCGTGGCCAGGGACGAACGACCCGACCGCGTCGGGCCCGCGGTCGGAGCACCCCGGTCCGCCGACGGCAAACGGCGAGGTGGGCCACGCGAGGCGCCGCGTGGTGTGGGTCACCTTTGCGCACCACTCGTGGCGCCGCCGGGCATCGCCGCCGTGGCGCCATCCGACGGGAGCCGTTCGCCACTCCGCCGGTTCGACGCCGGCAATCACCTCACGGAGCTCGACGAACGGCTCCGGGCCGGTGCCGATCCCCGGCTGCGCCACTGGCTGCGTCCCCTCGCCTTCGACGGTGTCCGCAAACGCCATCCGGGTCTGCGCCATCTCGGCGAGCACAGCCGCCATCCTGGCTCGGCCCTTCGACGGTGCCCGCAAACGCCATCCGGGTCTGCGCGGCACCGTCGTCGAGCTGGGAACCTCGCGGGCAGCGGGCCTGCAGGGCAACGGCGCCTAGCTGCTCGGGCTCGTCCGGCGGCTTGCCGGACCCACCGGTCGATCTCGCTCCAAGGCGGGCGGCCGAAGAGCCGACCGAGCCTGGCGGTGAGCGACGGGC
The DNA here is from genome assembly GCA_021798135.1 of Actinomycetes bacterium. GTDB lineage: Bacteria > Actinomycetota > Acidimicrobiia > Acidimicrobiales > UBA8190 > JAJZYI01. The sequence continues at coordinate 10,281 of JAJZYI010000075.1, forward strand.
CCTCCACGTGCGAGAGATCGAGCTCCACGACGGGCGGACCGCTCGGTGCGGGCAGGGCCGCGGCCTCGCCGTCGGTGAGTGCGCACCGCACGACGGTGGTCGTGATCTCGCGGATCTGATCGCGATCGACGGAGCGCAGCCCGTGTGGGGTCTCGACGGACGGGCCGTCGAAGAGGTCGAGATCGGGGACCTGGGGAACGTGGTGCCCCGTTCCGATCTCCGTGCCGGTCAGCCGGTTCGCCGCATCTGCCACGAGGTGACCACGAAGGTGCCGCGCTGCGCCTGCTCGTGGGCCTCGACCAGCCAGGTGCCGGGGGATGGCCCGCCGTCCAGGGCGAGCCCGACCGTCACGTTGGCCGCGACGAGCCGGTCGCCCGCCACCCACAGGCTCGTCGTGAGCGAGCGGCCGAAGCCGGCGATGCGCGCGCCGACCAGCGCGGCGGCCTGGCCCAGGGCGACGCCCGGTGCCGACACCGACCAGGCCCCGGCGTCGCCGGCCTCGGCGGCTCGCAGCGCGGCGAAGTACAGGTCCTGGACCTGGGCCGCGTCGGCGAGCGGGGCGGGGCTCTGGGTCCAGGTGCGCGCTGGGGTGCCGATGACCGAGAGCGTGCCGAGCGGCGTGGGGTTGGCCGCCAGCGTGTCGACGCTGCGGACGGCGGCGGCTACGGCGATCGGCGGCGGCGGGCCGGTCGTGGGCACCTGGAGCGACCCCGGTGCGTCGCTGCTCCCGCCGGTCTGCGTCGCCAGCACCAGCAGGCGCGTGCCGGTGTACCACAGGGCGTCGAGCGGCCAGCACGTCACCAGGGCGAGCTGCCCAGGGCGGTTCGCCACCGGCGTGCCGGCCTTCACCACCCCGGCCGACGTCACCCGGTACGTGACGTCGGAGCAGGCGGCGCGGTACTCGACGATGGCGCCGGGTCGCAGGCTGCCGAGGCCGTGGAACCAGGTGACGTCGTGGGCGGCCAGCACGGCCGTGCCCGGCCCCCCCGGCCAGGCGCTGGTGGGCACGTGGCCGACCGCTACCGCCAGCTGGGCGTCGCCGTCGCCCTGGACGACCGGGGCGACCAGGCCGACGGCGGGGATGGCGAGGATCCCGGCGACGGAGGGAGGCGCGCAGCGGCCCGCGCCCGCCGGGGACGCCGGGTGGGCCGGCCTGCCAGCCTGGGTCAGCTCGGTGCGGGCCCGGTCCAGCAGGTCGCCGCCGACGACGTGGTCACGGACGAAGAACCAGGCCAGGTGGCCGCCGATGGCGAGGCCGACGCCCAGCGCCAGCGCGCAGCAGGCGACGGCGGCCCGGTGCGGCCAGCGACGCCTGCGGGCCCTGGCGTGACGGGCGCGGCGGGCCGGCGACGACCTCACCACAGGACCGACACGACCTCCGAGTACCCGAACGGGTACCCCCGCGGGGAGACGGCCCAGGCCTGGAAGTAGATCGGCTGCCCCTGGGGGAAGTCGTCCCGGACCACGAAGGTGGCCTCGCCGTCCCGGTTGGTGAGGGCGCTCACCGGCGTCTGCCCGACCTGGGCGCCGTTGATCTGCGCCTCGCTCGGGATGAGCGCCCCCTGGCCGTAGATGACCTGGCCGAGGTCGACCCGGACGTGGGCCCTGTGGACCGCCGAGCCCAGGGGCGAGCGCAGCTGCACCGTCAGCGTGGTGCTCGCGCCCTTGCGGAGGACGCGGTTGACGTCGCTCTGGTAGATCCAGGCCGAGTACGGGTCGGTGACGAAGTTGCGAGCGACGGACACCGTCTGCGGGCTGGCCGTCACCGCGTCCAGCTGGAAGGGGGTGGTGATGCCGGGCATCGACCCGACGTTGGGCGCGACGAGCACGTAGCGGGCGCGGCCGTGCGGGCCGATGGCGGCCGGTCCCGCCACCTGGTGCCAGAAGGGGGTCATCTGCCCGATCGAGTTCGTGGCGAAGTGCGGCGACAGCGGGGCGCCTCCCCGGTTGTGCACCTCCACGGCCAGCCGCCACACCCGCTCGAACTGCCCGTTCGTCGTCACCGAGGTGATCTGGAGGGTCAGCGGGGACGGCGTGGCCATGGCGTCGCCCAGGACGGCGGCTGCCGGCACGAAGGCGAGCGCTGCCAGGATCCACCGCGGGGGGCGCCCGCCGCGGGACC
>JAJZYI010000076.1 GCA_021798135.1 Actinomycetes bacterium
CACGGCCGGCGCGCCGCCGGCCGCCGCCAGTGGCACGGTGACCGGCGGCGGCGACGCTCGCCCGCCCGCCGGCCGGAGCACGGCTCGCCGCGGCGACGCCCACCCCCCGTCCCTGCGTCGGCGGCTCACCGGCTGGGTCGCCGTGATCGTGGTGGCGCTGGCCGTGGCGCTCGTGGTCCGGGCGTACGTGGCGGAGTCGTTCTACATCCCGTCCGTGTCGATGGTGCCGACGTTGCAGGTGGGCGACCGGATCGTCGTCAACAAGCTCAGCTTCGACTTCCACCCGGTCGAGCGCGGCGACATCGTCGTTTTCCGGCGGCCGTCGACCTGGCCCGTCTCCTACAAGGACCTGGTCAAGCGCGTCATCGGCCTGCCCGGCGACGTGCTGTGGGTGCACGGCGGCAACGTCTACGTGAATGGCAAGGAGCTCTCACAGCCCTGGCTGCCGCCAGCCATCCGCCACGACACCCAGCCCGGGCCGCCGACGTCCCCGAGCAGCCTGGCGACGCCGTACAAGGTGCCGGCCGGCGAGTACTTCATGATGGGCGACAACCGCCCCCAGTCGGAGGACAGCCGCTACCTCGGCCCCGTTCCGGGCAAGGACATCGTGGGCGGGGTGGTCTTCCGGTACTGGCCCCTCGGCCGCATCGGGACCTTCTGACCTCGGCTGCCGGCCAGACCGGCCGCACCGGCCGCACCGGCCACACCTGGCGCACCGGCCACACCTGGCGTGCCGGGCGCACCGGCACCCGTCCGAGCCACAGGTGACCTGACGCGTGCAACCTCACGGCGGCCGCGAGCGTCGTCATCTCGGGCGGGTACGGTGCTCGCCGGGAGGGCGTGATGCGCACACGGGGTCGGCTCGGCACCACACGACGACGGCGACAGCGGCGGTCCGGCGCGGCCGGAGCGGCGGCGGTCGGCCTGGCCTGCGTCGCGCTGGCGGCGGCCTCGTGCGGCACCGCGCGCGGCGCCGGGACGCCGGGGGCCGGCAGCGCCGGATCGTCGGCACCGGCGGGTGACGAGACCGGTGGCAGCGCGGCGAGCACCGGCGCCGGGTCCGCCGCTCGCGGCTCGGCCGACGGCCGGCAGGACGACAGGCCGGGGTCGCGACCGGTGGAGACCGGCCCCGCCGGAACCACGCCCCGGTCGGGTGGGTCCGGGAACCGTGGGTCGACCGGCACCACCTCGTCGGGCCGCGCCTCGGGATCGTCGAGCACGTCGCAGTCCCGGACGGCGACCGGCGGCACGCGGGTGCTCGGTTTCGACCCCTTCACCGCCGGTGGGGCGCTCGCCGCGGGCCTGCACGTCACGCGGGACCTCAGCGGGACCTGCATCGACGCCGGCGTGGCCGGAGGCTCGTCGTACCGGTGCTTCGCGTCGGCGCCCGGCGGCATCTTCGACCCGTGCTTCGCCGGGCCCGGGGGCACGGGCGCGCCGCTCGTCTGCGTGACGAGCCCCGTGGCGACCGCCGTCGTCGAGCTGCGGGCGACGTCCGTGGACGACCTGGTGCCGCAGCCCGTCGCCCCCCGTCCGTGGGCGCTGGAGCTCGCCGACGGGCAGGTCTGCGTCCTCGTCAACGCCGCGTGGGACGGCCTCGGGCCCTTCGCCTGCCCCGCCGCGCCCGGCACCGACGGGGCCGGCAGCCCGGTGCAGCCGGGCGCGACCGCCGGCACGGCCGGCACGGCCAGCACCGCCGGCACGGCGTCGTCCGCCGGCAGCACGGCGGACGTGCCCGCACCCGGCACGGCCAGCGGCACCCAGCCGGCAGCAGCGTTCGCCGACTGTCACCAGCCCGAGCCCGGGAGCCCGTGGTGGACGGCGGCGTGCCAGTCCGAGGAGTCGGCGCACAGCCCCTTCACGACCCAGCGGGTGGTGGACCTCTGGCGGTGACGACCCGCATCCCGGTCCGGTGCCGCTCGGGCCCGGCGCTCGGGCCCGCCGGGCGCCCCTAGCCGCCGGACGCCTCGCCGCTGCCCCACCCGGTCGACGACGGCGGCACCGCCCGGCGGGCGCCCGCGTCGCCGGTGCGGGTCAGCAGCTCGGTCACCAGCCGCTGTCCCTGCTCGATGGTGCGATCGAGGATGGCCGCAGCGCCGTCGGCCTCGCCCTGCTCGGCCAGCCACTTGGCGCCCACCATCCCCTGGATGATGGAGTCGTTGATCTCGAGCGCCTCGCGCTCGCGCCGCTCCGTCTCCTCCAGGGCCAGCCGCCGGCGCTGCTCCTCGAGGGCGCGGCGCTCGAGCATCCTGGTCCGGTCGACGGCGTGGCCGAGCAGGCCGCCGAGCAGGCAGAGCGCCACCACCCTCGTCACGATGCCGGTGGCGTCGACGTCCTCGTTCCCCCCGACGCCGAGGAACACGCCGACCAGGGCCACGCCCAGCGCCGCCCCGAGCCACCCGCCCCGGCGGCCGAACGAGACCGCCAGCAGCGAGACGGGCAGCACGAAGAGCACCGTGGCGGCCTCGCCGTTGCCCACCACCAGCCGGAAGACGGACACGGCCAGGAACAGCGCGGCGGAGACGACCGCGGCGGCGGCGGGGTACTCCCGGTACCAGACGCGTGAGGGCTCGAGCAGCGTGGCGAGGCCGTGCCGTTCGGAATGCCGTTCCGTGGGGGCGGCGCCACTCGCCATGGCGCCGCCGCCTCCCCAGGCGGCACCCGGTCCGTCCGATCCCCGCGGGGTCCGGCGCTGCGCTCGTCCTTCCTGCACGGTCTCTGGCTACACCTCGTGCCCGGCGCGAAATAGGGCTGTTCGGCCCTGACCGTCCACGGACGACCGCACGGGCGTGAGCCGCCGGTCACCCGTTGCAAGCATCGCACAGCACAAGGGCCGACCACCATGCCACCACGTCCACCGGCCGGCGACCGGGCGCGCCCCCTGCTGCCCCGCTGCCCCGCCACCCGGGCAGCAGGGGCGTTCAGCTGGCCCGGCCGCGGGCGACGGCGGCCGGGGCCCGCGCCACGACGACCCGGTCGCGCCCGGCCCGCTTGGCGTCGTACAGGGCGCGATCGGCCCGGCCGATGGCGCTCAGGAGGTCGTCGCTCGGCGCCAGCAGCGTCACGCCGAGGCTGGCGGTGAGCGCGACCGGCCCGACCGAGGTGCTGAAGGGCTCGTCGCCGATGGCGGCGCGCACCCGCTCGGCGATGGTCACCGCCTGCTCCTCGGTGGAGGGCTCCATGACCAGCAGGAACTCCTCGCCGCCGTAGCGGCCGACCCGGTCGCCGCCGCGCAGGGTGTGGGCCACCCGCAGGGCCGCCTCGGCCAGCACCTCGTCACCGACCAGGTGCCCGTGGCGGTCGTTGACGGCCTTGAAGTGGTCCAGGTCGAACATGGCGATGGCAGCGGGCGTCGCTGCCGCCGGCTCGCCGGCGCCCGGCCCCTCGCCGGTCACGCGGGGCCCGGCCGTGCCGGCGCGGCCGGAAGCGGGCGCGGGGCCTGCGAGGCGGCCGATGAGCCGGTCCGCCGTCTCCAGGATGGCCTGGCGGCTGGCAGCGCCGGTGAGCGAGTCGCGGGTGACGGCGACCTGCAGGCGGCGCTTCTGCTGCTCGGTCCGCCAGTACAGGTCGGCGATGTCGACGAGGAGCACCACCAGGACGAGGCCGAAGGTGGCCAGCTCGGCGACCCTGGTGACGTACCACCCGGCGGAGTACCGGCGCGTGGACACCAGCGACACCACCAGGTCGGCCACCATCGTGGCGAGCGCCACAGCCATCCAGCGCTCCAGGCGGTCCCCGGTGCGCCGGCGGACCAGGATGCCGGCGGCGACGCCGACGGTCCCGGCGAGCACCACCGCCTGGACGACGTGCAGCGCCGGCTGCACGCGCCCCTGCACGACGAGGGCCGGTCCGCTGGGCGCGAGCGCCACCACCACGGCGACCGCCGCCACGCTCGACGCGATCGCCGACCACGCCACCAGGATCCGGTGCCGCAGGAGGGCGCCCCCGAAGCGGTCCACCACGGACGCCGGGGCCAGCAGCGACAGGCCGACGGCGGCGGCGAACCCGAGGTGCCAGGTCAGCCACAGCCAGGCCGCCGGCGACGACGCCGGGGTGCTCCACAGGCCGCGCGCCGTCACGATCCCGGGGAAGGCCAGGGCGTGACCGACGACGAGCACGGCCACGAAGAGGAAGGCGGTGCTCAGCCCGACCAGGCGGGGCGCCGCCTCGGCACCGGCCCGGGCGAGCAGGAGCACCGCGACCAGCACGGCGACCAGGCTGGTGGCCGCCACCACCGCCGCCTCGAGCGTGGGCATCGGCCCGACCCACACGTCGGCCGACACCCCGCCGGCCACGATGACGAGGGCGACGACGACCAGCGCGAGCAGGGGCACGGCAGCCAGCCGCCTGCTGAGCTCGTGTCCCGACGGCAGGTCGGGGTCCATGTGGCCGTCAGGCATGGTGCTGGCCCGACCTCCCCTGCCCAGCACCGGCGCGCACCGGATGCTCTGTCGCCGACGGTGCCAATTCTACCGGTCGGAGGGTGGAGCCACTCGCCCGACACCGGTGGCGCCCGCCTGCCACGCGGCGGGGGGCTCACCAGGTGGGAGGTGACCGGCCGCGCTACGTGTCGGCGGGCTGGTCGCTCCCGCAGTACTTGCACTTCGTGGCGGCCACCGGCAGGTCGTCGGACAGGCAGAACGGGCAGGTCTTGGCCGGCGCCGGGTCGCCGAACACGGTGACGCCCCGGCGCTTCTGCACGGCCTTGTAGGGCAGCACGATGAGGAAGTAGACGACGGCCATGAAGATCACGAAGTAGATGACGGCCGACACGAACGCCCCGAAGTTCACGAACGTCGCCGGGTTGCCGGCCTGGCCGAGCTGCACCCCCAGCCCGACCGTCCCCTTGCCCTGTGCACGCGCGATGATCGGCTTGATGACGTCGGTGGTGAGCGAGCTGACGAGCGTGCTGAACGCCAGGGCCACGATCAGGCCGATGGCCACCACCACCACGTCGCCACGCGTCAGGAAGTTCTTGAAGCCCTTGAGCACCGCTGCCTCCTCCTGAAAGGGCGGCGGCCGCCGCCCGGCCGGCGGGCCCGTGCGCGGGACTCCGCTTGCCTGCGACGCTAGCGGTGCGCCTGGTGCAGCGCCGGGGATCCCGGTGGCACCCGGCCGTCGGCGGCCGCTCGGCGGTCGAGCTCGTGGTCGAGCTCGGCGCGGGCCCGGGGGCCGCCGGGTGCCGTTCCCTTCAGCACCACCAGGGCGAGGTAGGCCGCCGTCACGGCGGCGGGTGCCCACCGGGGCGCCCCGCGGCGCTGCAGCCAGCCGATGACGGCGACCGCGACGGCGGTGGCCGCCCACCCCTCGCCGGTCATCGGGCCGAGCCCCCAGCCGAGCCGACGCGGGCCGAACCAGGCCGTCCGGCCGACGAGTGGCGTGGTGCGCATGGGCCCATCCTCCCACGGCGCGCCGCGACCGTCAGCCGGGACGCGGCCGCCCGCACGCCCGGGCGCTCTCGGTCCGGCACGGGCACCGCGCGCGTCGGTCCGCCGGCAGCGCCCCTGAGGCCCCTGGGCCGACCGGCACCCTCCTGCCCCCTCAGCCGACCGGCACCCTCCTGCCCCCTCGGCCGACCGGCACCCTCCTGCCCTGTCAGCCGCAGGGCCAGACCCCCGAGCTGCCGCGGCGGTGGCTGCCGACCAGGTGGGTGTCGACGATCCCGATGGCCTCCATCAGGGCGAACATGGTGGTCGGTCCGACGAAGGCGAAGCCGGCATCCCGCAGCGCAGCGGCCAACCGGGCCGACTCGGGCGAGCTGGTCGGAACGTCGGCCGATCGCCGGGGGCGGGGCGTGGCCGGCGGGCGGTGCGACCAGACCAGCTCCACCAGGCCGCCGCTCGGCCGGAGCGCCACGGTGGCCCGGGCGTTGCCGATGGTCGCCAGGATCTTCGCCCGGTTGCGGACGATCCCGGCGTCGGCCAGCAGGCGTTCGACGTCGTCGTCGCCGTAGGCGGCGACAAGGTCGGGACGGAAGCCGTCGAACGCCGCGCGGAACGCCGGGCGCTTGCGGAGGATGGTCGCCCACGAGAGACCGGACTGGAACGCCTCGAGGCTGAGCCGCTCGAAGATGCCGCGCTCGTCGTGCACCGGCATGCCCCACTCCGTGTCGTAGTACTCGCGCAGCAGCGGGTCCGTTGCCGCCCAGACGGGCCGGGCCCGACCGTCGTCGCCGACGACCAGGTCGGCCCCGCCGACGCTCATCGGTGCCGGCGCCGGTCGGCTGCCGCGGTCGCCACGGCCCGGAGCATGCCGTCGTCCACGGACCGGAGCATGGCACGCCGGGGAACGCCGGCGCGCCCCCGCCGGGGCCGGCACGGCCCTCGGGCCGGACCAGGACCCAAGCCACGGCAGGCACGCCGCGACCGCCACCGCCCGCCAGGCACGCTGCGACGGCTCGCACCCCCGGCACGCCGCGAGTGGCACGACCCGCCAGGCACGCTTCGACGGCTCGCACGCCGCTCGGCCGGCGGCCAACATGGGTCGGATGCGGCACGGGGCTCCCCACGGTCCACCAGACGGGGGCACCGGTCCGCCGGTGCCGCCAGGCCCCCGGTCGCCGTGGAGCAGCCGAGCCCGGTGGGACAGGCGGGGCAGGCGCCGGGAACCTGCCGGGCACGCGGCCGTCACCGTCGTCTTCCTCGTCCAGGGCTTGCTCTTCGCCTCGTGGGTCGCGCACATCCCCCACGTGCAGCAGCACCTGCACCTCGGGGACGGCGCCCTGGGCGTCGCCCTGCTCGGTGCCCCGGTGGGGTCGGTCCTCGCGATGCTCGCGGCGGCGGTGCTCCTCCCGCGCCACGGCAGCCGCGCCGTGGTCCGCGGCGCGCTCGCCGGGTACTGCGCGGCCGGGCCGCTGGTGGGCCTGGCCGGTGCCCCTGTGGCGCTGTTCGCCGCCCTGCTGGTGTGGGGCGCGTTCCAGGGAGGCCTCGACGTCGCCATGAACACGCAGGCGATCACGGTCGAACGGCAGGCCCGCCGGCCGCTCATGCCAGGGTTCCACGGCGCGTGGAGCGTGGGGTCCCTGGCGGGGGCGGCGCTCGGCACGCTGGGCGTGGCCGCGGGGATCTCGCTGAGCGTGCAGCTGCTGGCGTTGGCGACGCCCTGCGCTGCCGTGGCCGGTTGGCTGACCGCCGGGATGCTGCCCGACGCTCGCCGGGCGCCTGCCGCTGCGCCCGCTCCCGCGCCCCGGGCTGCGCCGGCGGCACCGGCCAGGCCGCTGCCCGTTCCCAGGCCCCAGCTGGCGATCCTGGCGCTCGGTGCCATCGCGCTCGCCGACATGCTCTGCGAGGGGGCCGCCGCCGACTGGTCTGCCGTCTACCTGAGGAACAGCCTGCACACCGGCGCTGCCGTGGCCGGCCTGGGCTACGCGACCTACTCGCTCGCCATGGTGGCGGTTCGCCTGTCGGGCAACCGCCTGCTCGCCCGCTTCCCCGCCCGCCGCCTGCTGCCGGCGTTCGCCGGCATCGCGACCGCCGGCCTCGCCCTGGGCCTGGCGGTCGGCGAACCCATCGCCGCGCTCGCCGGGTTCGCCTGCCTCGGCGCGGGGCTGGCCGCCGTCGTACCCACGGTGTTCGGCGCCGCCGGGCGCGTGCCGGGGCTGCACGGCGGCACGGCCGTCGCCCTGGTGTCGGCCTTCGGCTGGGTCGGGTTCGTCTGCGGCCCGCCGCTCATCGGGCAGCTCGCTGCGGCCACCAGCCTCCGCTGGGCGCTCGCCGTCGTCCCGGTGCTGACGGCCTCGATCGCGGCAGCGACGGCGTGGAGCCGGAACCTCGGGCCGGCCCCCGCCGACCGCTGAGCGCCGGCCCTCGTCCGCTGGCCCCCGGCAGCCTGCACACCGCGCCGGCCTCGCCCATACTGTCCGCATGCCCCGGGCACCCGACACCTCGCTGACCGCCCGGGACGCCGCACGGAGCCGGCACGCGAGCCGCCAGGCGACCGGGCCCGGTCACCGGCTGGAGCACGCCGGCCGCGTCCGCCACCACGCCTTCCCCACCGCGCTCGGCACCTGCGCCGTCGCGTGGGGTCCAGCCGGGATCGTGCGGATCGAGCTCCCCGGCACCACCGACGACGGCGACGCTGCCCGGGCCATCGCCGCCGAGCACCCGGGGGCACCCGCTGCCGAGCCGCCGGCAACCGTGCGGCGGGCGATCGAAGCCATCCAGCACAACCTGGCCGGCGATCGGGCCGACCTGTCGAGCGTCCGCCTCGACATGGACGGGCTGGCACCCTTCCACCGCCGGGTGTACGAGGCAGCCCGGACCGTCCCCGCCGGCACGACCGTCACCTATGGCGAGCTCGCCGCGTTGGCCGGCCGGCCCGGCGCCGCCCGGGCAGTGGGCCAGGCGCTCGGCCGGAACCCCTTCCCGGTGGTGGTGCCGTGCCACCGGGTCGTGGCCGCCGGCGGCCGCATCGGGGGGTTCAGCGCCCCCGGTGGGACCACCACCAAGCAGCGCATGCTGGCCGCCGAGGGCGTCACGCTGACCGCCGGCGCGCCGGCACCGGCGGCGGGCCGCCCGCTCCCGTTCGACGCACGGCGCGCCGAGCGCCACCTGCGAGCGGCCGACCCCGAGCTCGGGCAGGTCATGGCCGCGGTCGGCCCGCTCCGCCTGGAGCTGCGGCCGGCGCCGAGCACCTTCGCCGCGCTGACCGAGGCGATCGTGCACCAGCAGCTCAGCCCGAAGGCGGCCGCCACCATCCACCGACGGCTGTGCGCGCTGCTCGACGGCACCGGCATCCTGCCCGACGCCAGCGGCGTGCAGGCCGACGCCGGCGGCACCCTGCCCGACGCCAGCGGCGCGCAGGCCGGCGCCGGCGGGCACGGCGGCGTGCGGCCCGAGCAGGTGCTGGCGTTGCCCGAGGGCGCGCTGCGCGGCGCCGGCCTGTCGGCGGCGAAGGTCCGGGCCTTGCGGGACCTGGCGGCGCAGGTGATCGGCGGAGCCGTCCCCACCGTGGACGAGGCGGCCGCCATGGACGACGAGTCGGTGGTGGCGGCCCTGTCGGCCGTGCGCGGGGTGGGCCGGTGGACGGCGGAGATGTTCCTCATGTTCAGGCTCGGCCGGCCCGACGTGCTGCCGCTCGGCGACTACGGCCTGCGCCGCGGGTTCGCGGCAGCGTTCGGGCTCGCCACGACGCCCGGGCCCGCCGAGGTGGAACGCCGGGCCGAGGCCTGGCGCCCCTACCGCACGGCCGCGTGCTGGTACCTGTGGCGGGCGCTCGACCTGCCCCGGTGAGCCCGGCACCGGAAGGGTGACGGGGCCTCCGTCCCGCCTCACTCCCCGACCAGCACCACGCTGAGGACCGCCGCCCTCGTGGCCACAGCCGGTCCGCCAGCACGCGGTGCTCGCCGGGGCGGCGCCCGGGATCCGCTTGCACGCGGACGACGGACACCCCCGGCGCCGGCGCCCCGGCCGCGCCGTCTCCCCGAGCCCCTCGGTCACCGCCACCCGCTGACCGGTGCCGACGCAGGGTCGGCCCGCGCCGCTGACCGGTGCCGAACCCGTCGCGGGCGGTCCCAACGCCGGGCGGTCCCAACGCCGGGCGGTCCCAACGCCGCGCCGGCACCACCGCTGCGGCCCTCCCGGTATACCTCTCGGTGGACGCGACCCGGGGGTACCTGCATGCCGATCCCGCTCTCCATCCTCGACCTGGCGCCGATCCGCCGCGGCGAGACGCCGGCCGACAGCTTCCGGGCAAGCGTGGCGCTGGCGCAGGCCGCCGAGGCGCTCGGGTACCGCCGGGTCTGGTACGCCGAGCACCACAACATGCGCACCATCGGCTCGTCGGCCACGAGCGTCCTGATCGCGCACGTCGCCGCCCACACCGCCACCATCCGGCTCGGCGCCGGCGGGATCATGCTCCCCAACCACTCGCCGCTCACGATCGCCGAGCAGTTCGGCACGCTGGCGTCGCTGCACCCCGGCCGTATCGACCTCGGCCTCGGCCGGGCCCCGGGCACGGACCAGCGCACGCTGCGGGCGCTGCGGCGCGACGCGTCCGCCGCCGACACGTTCCCCCAGGACGTGCTGGAGCTGCAGGGGTACCTGACCGGCGACACGCGCGTGCCCGGCGTCCGAGCCACCCCGGGCGACGGCACCGACGTCCCGCTGTACGTCCTCGGCTCGTCGATGTTCGGCGCCCGCCTGGCCGCCGCGCTCGGCCTGCCCTACGCCTTCGCCTCGCACTTCGCCCCCGCCGCGCTGGTGCACGCCGTCGCCGCCTACCGCCAGGAGTTCCGGCCGTCCGCCCAGCTCGACCGGCCCTACGTGCTCGCCGGCCTGAACGTCGTGGCCGCCGACACCGCGGCGGACGCCCAGCGGCAGTTCCTGGCGGCCAAGCGGCTCAGGGCGGCCGCCATCCTCGGCCGGGGCCGCGACATGACCGACGAGGAGGCCGACGCCCTGCTCGCCTCGCCGGCCGGCCGGCACGTCGAGCAGATGGCCACGTACTCCGCCGTCGGCACCCCCGCCGAGGTCGTCGACTACGTGCACGCCTTCGCCGAGGACGCGCAGGCCGACGAGCTCATCGTGGTGCACCACTCGCCCACGGCCGAGGAGCGCCTGCGCTCCGCCGAGCTGCTCGCCGGGGCTGTCGCGTCCGCCCCCGACCGAACGATCCTCGACGGGAACCGCTGACGCTCGACGACATCAGGGGCCATGTGGGTCTGACCTGGGAATCTCAAGCGGAATCCCGCAGAACGGCCACGACGAGGACGTCCACCCGGGTGCTTCGCCATGCGGGTCCGGGGCCCGCTTCCACGGCGGGCCCCTGTGCGTTCACCACTCCATCGGCCCGTGAACCTGTCCGCCATGCGCAAGCCGCACCGTGCCGGGCAGCTGGCACGACGCGACGACGGACCGGTGGAACGGGACTTCGAACGAAGCCACATGCTCGAGATGCCCGCTCACCTGTCGAGGATGTGGACCGTCCAGGATGTGGATCGAGCATGCCGACCTGGATGCCGCGCCCGACCGTGCGGGGAACCGCTTCAGCGAGATCCGAACCATCTCCGGCGACGAGCGCCCTGCCACAGGCACCGGCCAGGGCGCCGTGGAGCAGGTACGTCGCCTGGCCGACGCCCGAACCCTCCCCTCCGGGCCTGAACCCTCCCCTCCGGGCCCGAACCCTCCCCTCCGGGGTGGCCGCTCGGGAGCAGGTGGCCTTGCCGGGCCGCACGCACCCGTCGGAGAACCACCACCGGCGTGGCGCGGCAGCCGGCTACTCCCGGACCTGGTGCAGCCGGAAGGGGGCGCCCGCCGGGTCGGCCACGGTGGCCATCCGGCCGTACGGGGTGTCCTCGGGCGGCGCGGCGACGGACCCTCCGAGCGACGTCACCCGGGCCACCGCGGCGTCGGCGTCGGCGACGGTCCAGTACACCGACCAGCCTGACGGCTCGCCCTCGGCCAGGACGCGCCGCGCGTCGAAGATGCCGGCCAGGCTCTCGCCGCCACCCGGGTCGAGCATCACCGTGTACCGGAAGTCGTCGGTGTCACCCACGGCCTGCGTCTCCCAGCGGAACGCTTCCCGGTAGAAGGTGACGGCCCTGCCGTGGTCACGGGTGTGCAGCTCGAACCACGCCGGGGTGCCGGGCTCGCCGAGCACCGTGAAGCCGGGGAACGTGCCGGGCTGCCAGGCACCCACGGGCGCCCCCGTCGGGTCGGTCAGCACCGCCTGCACGCCGAGGTCGGCCACCGCCATGGGCGGCGCGGCGACATCCGCGCCACCGGCGGCAGCGTCGCGGACGGTCCGCTCGATGTCGTCGGTGGCCAGGAAGACCTGCCAGCGGTCGTCGGCCGCCGCGCCGGGCATGCCGCCCATGGCGCCCGCCACCGGCACCCCGTCACGGGTGAACATGAAGTAGCCCCCGAACTCGGGGTTGGGCGGCTCCGCCCGCCAGCCGAAGAGCCCGGCGTAGAACTCGCGGCTGCCCGGGACGTCCGACGTCCACAGGTGGGTCCAGCAGGGCGCCCCCACGGGGGCGCTGTCTCGGCTGGTCATGGTGGTCCCCCTCGGCATCTCGTGTCGTCCGTCGGCCCCGGCCCAGCCACGTCGTGCGACACCGGAGAGGCCGGCACCCGTCCACGCCGGTGCCCGCCTGCCGACCCGCCGATCGCCGTCGCCGGCCCCGGCGGTGAGCCGCTCCGGGCCCCTCCGGGCACCGCCGCCCCGATGGCGACGTGGCATCCGCTCGGCGAGCGCCCGCCTCCGATCGTACCGACGTTCCCGGTCAACGGCACGGGGCACGGTGCGGCCGCCGGACCCGGCGCCACCGGACCTCCCCGGCCGCCGGACCCGGCGCCACCGGACCTCCCCGGCCGCCGGACCCGGCGCCACCGGACCTCCCCGGCCGCCGGACCCGGCG
>JAJZYI010000077.1 GCA_021798135.1 Actinomycetes bacterium
GTGACGCGGGGTTCTACGGGTCGACGGGTGGGATGGTGCTGAACCGGCCGATCGTGGGGATGGCGTCGACGCCGGACGGTCGGGGGTACTGGCTGGTGGCGTCGGACGGGGGGATCTTCGCCTTCGGTGACGCGGGGTTCTACGGGTCGACGGGTGGGATGGTGCTGAACCGGCCGATCGTGGGGATGGCGTCGACGCCGGACGGTCGGGGGTACTGGCTGGTGGCGTCGGACGGGGGGATCTTCGCCTTCGGCGACGCGCCGTTCCTGGGGTCGACGGGCAACCTCGTCCTGTCGCGACCGATCGTCGGCATGGCGGGCTGATCCCGCCGCCGGCCGGTAGGATCCTCTGGCCATGCACACCGATCAGGCCGTCCTCGCCGTGGCCGTGGCCGTCCTGGCGGCGGCCCTGGTGCTGGTGGTGGTGACGCTCGCCGTCGTCGGCCATCGGGTCCGGCAGCTGCGAGGGCTGGTCGAGCAGCTGCGCGACGACGTCGTGCCGGCGGCGGCGCGGGCCCGGGCCGCCGCCGAGCACGCCGCCTCCGAGCTGGAACGGGTGGGCGACGTGCTCGGGTCGGCCGAGGCCGTGTCGGCGACCGTCGACTCCGCCTCCCGCCTGGTGTACCGGGCGTTCGCGAACCCGGCGGTCAAGACGGTCGCCTACGCCAGCGGCGTCAACGGTGCGCTGCGGCGCCTGTTCCTCCGGCGCAGCCGGGTGGCCCGCTGATGCGGCGGCTCACGTGGATGGCCGTCGGCGCGGCCGCGGGCATCGGTGGGCGGCAGTGGCTGAGCCGCCGGATGCGGCAGGGAGGTGCGGCGCGCCGGCCCGCACCGGTGCCGGGTGCCGGCACGCCGGGTCCGGCACCGCGTCCAGGGGTCCCCGCCGACGCCGTGGGCGGTGGCGGGCCCGCCGACGCCGTGGCGGGCACCCTGGTGGGGACGGTGCGCCTGCTGGCCGACGTCGCGGGTCCCGTCGCCGACGCGGCCGGGACCGCGGTCGCCGCCGCCGGCCGCACCGCAGCCCGGCTCGTCGGGATGGGCGCGCGCCGGGCAGGGGAGCGCGTGCGCCACGCCGTGGACGGCGGCCGTGCCGACGCCCGGGAGCGCGAGGCCGAGCTGCGCCGGGAGCTGGGACGGCGCCACCCCTCGCCGCTGCGGGCGGGGCCCGTGGGCGCGGCCGGGACCGGCCGAGGCCGCCCGGCCGAGCCGGTCGGGGCAGCCGGCAGCGGGCCCGGGATCGGGCCGCTCGGCCGCCGGTCCCGCGGCCGGTAGGATCACCCGTCGTGATCGACGCCGCCGGGCTTCGCGCCGCCTTCACGGGCTACTTCCGGGACCACGGCCACCAGGTCGTCCCGTCGGCCAGCCTGGTCCCCTTCGACCCGACGGTGCTGTTCACGATCGCCGGGATGGTGCCGTTCAAGCCGTTCTTCACGGGCGACGAGGCGGCGCCGTGGCCCCGGGCCACCTCGGTGCAGAAGTGCCTGCGGACGGTGGACATCGACGTGGTCGGCACCACGCTCCGTCACTTCACCTTCTTCGAGATGCTGGGCAACTTCAGCTTCGGGGACTACTTCAAGGCGGAGGCCATCCCCTTCGCCTGGGAGCTCCTGACCGGGCGCCTGGGCATCGACGGCGACCGCCTGTGGGTCACCGTCCACGACACCGACGACGAGGCCGAGGCGCTGTGGCGCGACGGCGTCGGCGTCCCCGCCGAGCGCATCCAGCGGATGGGCGACGACAACTTCTGGAAGATGGGCAACACGGGCCCGTGCGGCCCGTGCTCGGAGATCTACTACGACCGCGGCGAGGCCCACGGGGCGCCCGGCGGGCCGGCGGCTGGCGGCCCCGAGCGGTTCGTGGAGCTCTACAACCTGGTGTTCATGCAGTTCAACCGGGCTGCTGACGGGTCCATGACGGACCTGCCGCGGCGCAACATCGACACCGGCGCCGGGCTGGAGCGCCTGCTGCCGGTGGTGCAGGGCGTGGCGTCGCCCTACGAGACCGACCTGTTCGCACCGCTGCTGGAGGCGGCCCAGTCGGTGACCGGTGCGCGGTACGGCGCCGACGAGCGTGCCGACGTGTCGCTGCGCATCCTGGTCGACCACGCCCGGGCCATGGCCATGGTGGTGGCCGACGGCGTGCTCCCCTCCAACGAGGGCCGCGGCTACGTGCTCCGCCGCCTGGTGCGCCGGGCGGTGCGCCATGCGCACCAGCTGGGCACCGAGGCCCCGGTGGCGGCCGCGATGGTCGGCGCGGTGGCGGCCAGCCTCGGCCCGGCCTACCCGGAGCTGGCCGGCCAGCTGGACCTGGTGCAGGCCACGGTCGAGCGCGAGGAGGCCGCCTTCCGCCGCACCCTGGCGGCCGGCTCGGCCATCCTGGAGGAGGAGCTGGCCAGGGGCACGGGCGTCGTCCCCGGCGACGTGGCGTTCCGGCTGCACGACACGCACGGCTTCCCCGTCGAGCTCACCGTCGAGATGGCGGCGGACGCAGGCGCCACCGTCGACCTGGCGGGCTTCGAGGCGGCCATGGCCGACCAGCGGGCGCGCGCCAAGGCCGACGCGGCGCGCCGGCGCCGCGCGGGCGACGAGTCCGCCTACCGGGACCTCCTCGACGCCGCCGGCCCGACCACCTTCGGCGGCTACGAGCAGGCGCAGCAGGCGGCCACCGTGGTGGCCGTGCTCGACACCGACGAGCCCGGCACGGTCGAGATCGTCCTCGACAGGACCCCCTTCTACGCCGAGTCCGGCGGCCAGGTGGGCGACCGGGGCGTGATCACGACCGAGACCGGCCGCGCGACGGTGGTCGACACCCAGTACGCCGTGCCGGGACTGATCGTGCACCGCGCCACCGTCGAGGGCGACGTCCTGCCCGGCCAGGACGCCCTGGCCGCCATCGACCTGGCCCGGCGCGAGGCCACGCGCCGCAACCACACGGCCACTCACCTGGTGCACGCCGCGCTGCGCCTGGTCCTCGGCGACCACGTCCGCCAGCAGGGCTCCCTGGTGGCGCCGGACCGGTTGCGCTTCGACTTCTCCCACCCGCAGGCCGTCCCCCCCGAGGAGCTGGCCGAGGTGGCCACCGTGGCCAACCAGGACGTGCTCGGCGACAGCGCGGTCGAGACGACCGAGACGTCGCGTGAGGAGGCAGCCCGGCTCGGCGCGCTCGCCTTCTTCGGGGAGAAGTACGGCGAGCACGTGCGCGTGGTGCGCGCCGGGCCGCACTCCGTCGAGCTGTGCGGCGGCACGCACGTGCACGCGCTCGGCATGATCGGCCCGATCGTCATCGTGTCCGAGGCGTCCATCGGATCGGGCACGCGGCGGATCGAGGCGGTGACCGGCACCGGCTCGCTGGCGCTCATGGCCGACACCCAGCGGGCGCTGCGCGAGTCGGCCGCGCTGCTGCGGGTGGAGCCCGAGGGGGTGGTCCCCGCGCTCGAGCGGGTCCTCGAGCGCCAGCGCCAGGCCGACAAGGAGATCGCCCGCCTGCAGTCGGCCCAGCTCCAGGCCGAGGCCAGGGCCATCGCCGAGCGCGCCGAGGACGGCGCCGTGGTGGCCCGGCGCGACGGGCTCGCACCCGACCAGCTGCGCGAGCTGGCGCTGGCCGTCCGCAACGCGGCCGGTGCACGCGCCGTGGTGCTGGCCGGCACGCCCGACGGCGGCAAGGTCGCCCTCGTGGTGGCCACGGACGGCAGCGTCAACGCCGGCGAGCTCGTGAAGTCCCTGAGCGCCGCCGTCGGTGGCGGCGGTGGTGGCTCACCCGACGTCGCCGTGGCCGGCGGCCGGGACCCGGGCGGCATCCCCGCGGCGCTGGCACAGGCCGCCGGGGCGCTCGGCGTCCAGGTCGACGGGGCCGGCGCACCGACCCGGTAGGGTGCGGGCCCTCGGCGTCGACCTCGGCCGTCGGCGCGTCGGCGTCGCCGTGTCCGACACCGCCGGTGCCCTCGCCACGCCGCACACCACCATCGTCCGTGACGACGCCTCGCCCGACGCGTGGCTCGACGAGCTCGTCCGGCTCGTCGACGACCTCGGCGTCGGCACCGTCGTCGTCGGCATGCCGCTGTCGCTCGACGGCCGGCGCACCGCCGCGGCCCGCCAGGCGCAGGCGGCCGCGGAGAGCCTACGCCGGGCGCTCGGGGACCGGCCCGTCACCGTCGACACCGTCGACGAGCGCCTGACGACCGTCACCGCCGAGCGGTCGCTGGCCGAGGCGGGGCGGCGGGGCCGGGAGCGGCGGCAGGTCGTCGACCGGGCGGCGGCGACCGTGCTCCTGCAGGCGTGGCTCGACCGGCAGCGCCACCGGCGGGTGCCCGCAGGGGAGGGTGGAGGGTGAGCGCGCCGCGACGGGGCGTGACGGCAGGCGCCGGCGTGCCCGAGGCCGGCGCCGACGTGGCGAAGGGTGGTGGTGTGGCGGGCGGGACGCCCGTGCTCCCTCGACGCGGGGAGGCCGGCGAGCCGGCGCACGCGGCGGGGGACGCAGCACGGGGTGGCGCCGGCGCTCCCCGTCACCGCCGCCGCGGCGCGTCCCGGGGGCGCGGACGCCGGCGGCTGCTGGTGCTGCTCGCGGCCGTGGTGCTCGGCGCCGTCGGCCTGCTGGCCTACGCCGCTGCCTGGTACCTGGGCAACGTCGACCAGGGACCGGCGGGCGCCCAGCGGGTGGTGACGATCCAGCCCGGGTCGTCCACCGGCGACGTGACCGCGGCGCTGGTCCGCGACGGCGTGGTCGGCAGCGGGCTGGCCTGGCGCGCCTACGTCTTCCTGCACGGCAGCCCCGCCGTCGGCGCCGGGCGGTACCTGCTGCGCCGGCACGAGCCGTTCGGGGCCGTGCTGGCCCGCCTGTCGTCCGGCCCGGACGTGTTCGCCGTCGTGGTCTCGCCCGGGACCACCGTGTACGAGCTCGAGCACCAGGTGGCGACGGACGTCGCGCGGTGGGACCCGGGTGCCGTAGCCGCGGCCCTGCGCGACGCCCCGGCGTCGCCGTGGGCGCCGGCGGGCACGCCCACCCTCGACGGCCTCCTCGGCACCGGGACCTACCTGGTCATGCCGGGCGAGCAGCCGGCCACGCTGGTGGCCCAGATGGTGGCGCGCTTCGACCGCCAGGCGACGGCGGCGGGCCTGGCGCCGGCGGCCGCCGCGCTCGGCGTCACGCCGTACCAGGCGGTCGTGGTGGCGTCGATCGTGGAGAAGGAGGGCTACTACCCGAAGAACTTCGGCGGCGTGGCCCGGGTCGTGTACAACCGGCTCGCAGCCGGCATGCCGCTGCAGATGGACTCCACCGTGCTCTACAGCCTCCACCAGGACGGAGGTCCGGTGACCCCCGCCGACCTGGCGGTCCGGAGCCCCTACAACACCTACCTGCACACGGGCCTGCCGCCGACCCCGATCTGCTTCCCCTCGGCCGGTGCCCTGCAGGCGGCCCTCCACCCCCCGCCCGGGCCGTGGCGGTACTTCGAGCTGGTCAGCAAGAACGGGACCCTCGCCTTCGAGACGACGCTCGCCCAGCACGAGCGCGACGTGGCCCTGGCGCACCAGCGGGGACTGCCGTGACCGGCGCCGGCGGGGGCGGCTCGCAGGGCCGTGCGGGAGCGGAGGGGCCAGCGGGCGGTGCCGGCGCGGCGGGCGTGCGGCACGGGCCTGACGGGGCGGCCGGGACGTGGCCCACGGCGGCGACCGCGCTGGTCGGGGTCATGGGCGACCCCATCGCCCACTCGCTCTCTCCGCTGCTGCACAACACCGCGTTCCGTGCCCTCGGGATCGACTGGGCGTCGGTGGCGTTCCGCGTGGGCGCCGGGGCCGGCTCGGCGGCGGTGGCGGGGATCGCCGCCCTCGGGCTGCGCGGCATCTCCGTGACGATGCCGCTCAAGGCTGAGGTGGCCGCCGCCGTCGACGAGCTGACGCCGGTGGCGGCCCGCCTCGGCGCCGTGAACTGCGTCATCGTGCGCGAGGGGCGGACGGTGGGGGACTCCACCGACGGGGACGGGTTCGTCGCCGCGTGCGCCGCCGACGCCGGCTTCGACCCGGCCGGGCGGCGCTGCGCCGTGATCGGCGCCGGCGGCGCGGCCCGTGCCGTCGTCGACGCGCTGGGCAGGGTCGGGGCAGCCGAGGTCGTCGTGGTCGGGCGCACGCCGGCACGGGCGGCTGCCGCCGCGGCCCTGGCCGGGCCGGCGGGCCGCGTCGGTGCCATGTCGGACGTCGCCAGGGCGGAGCTGGTGGTCCAGGCCACGCCCGTGGGCATGGGCACGGCGGCCGGCGCGCTCCCCGTCGACCCGGCACTGCTGGGCCCCGGGCAGCTCGTGGTGGACCTCGTCTACCACCCCCTGCGCACCGCCCTG
Organism: Actinomycetes bacterium; assembly: GCA_021798135.1. Taxonomy (GTDB): domain Bacteria; phylum Actinomycetota; class Acidimicrobiia; order Acidimicrobiales; family UBA8190; genus JAJZYI01. Next base: position 6,328 of record JAJZYI010000077.1, read on the forward strand.
CTGCAGGCGGCGGCGGCGCGGGGCGCGGCGACCGCCACGGGCGTGGGGATGCTCGTCCACCAGGCAGCGCTGGCCCTGGAGCGCTGGACGGGTCTGCCGGCGCCGGTGGCGGCGATGTGGCGGGCGGCGACGTCGGCGGTGGCGGCAGCCGGTGCGTGAGCGCCCCCTGGGCGGGTCCTGCCAGCCGGTAGGGTTGGGCCCCGGAGCCGCCTGGTGACCACCTCGTCCCTCTCGTTCGAACGCCCCGTCGAGGGCCGCCAGCTCGTCGCCCGCGTGGACGTCGTGCTGGTGCTGGCCACCATCGTGCTGGCCGCCGTCGGGGTCGTCATGGTGTACTCGGCGACCCGCGACCACCAGGCGGCGCTCGGGCTCAGCTCCCGCTACTACCTGTACCGCCAGGCGATGTTCGTCGGGCTCGGCGTGGTGGCGATGGCGGTGCTGGCCGCCGTGGACTACCACTGGATCGAGCACGCCGGGACGATCCTGTACGTGGGGATCGTGGTTGCCCTGGTGGCGATGTTCGGCATCGGCCACACGGCCCTCGGCGCCACCCGGTGGATCAACCTCGGGCCGTTCCAGTTCCAGCCCTCGGCGTTCGCCGTGCTGGTCGAGATCGCCGTGGTGGCGGCCTTCTGCGCCCGGCGGTCCGAGGGGCTCGAGCGCCGTGACATCTTCAAGATCCTGGTGGCGCAGGCCCTCCCCATCGCGCTCGTCGTGAAGCAGCCCGACCTCGGGTCCGGCATCGTCCTCGGCGTGGTGCTGTTCGTCATGCTGGTCATGGCCGGCGTCCCGAACCGGTACCTGCTGCTGCTCATCGCCCTGGTCGTGGCGGCCGCCTTCGGCATGGTCCACTTCGGCCTGCTCAAGCACTACCAGGTCCAGCGGCTGACCAGCTTCCTCCACCAGAGCTCGGGCGCGCAGTCCACCACCTACAACCTGCACCAGTCGGTGGCGGCGATCGGCTCGGGCGGGATGTTCGGCACCGGCCTGTTCAAGGGCCTGCAGACCAACCTCGCCTTCGTCCCCGAGCAGCAGACGGACTTCATCTTCTCCGCCGTCGGCGAGCAGCTCGGCTTCGTGGGCTCGGCCGCGGTGCTGGCCATCGAGGGCCTCATCTGCTGGCGGGTGCTGCGCGCCGCCGCCGTGGCGCGCGACACGCTGGGCCGGCTGCTGGCCATCGGCGCCTTCACGCTGATCGCCTTCAGCGTGTTCGAGAACGCCGGCATGACGATGGGCATCATGCCGATCGCCGGCATCCCCCTGCCGTTCCTGAGCTACGGCGGGTCGGCCACGCTCTCGTTCTTCGCGGCGGTGGGCCTGGCGCTGTCGGTCCAGCTGCGGCGCCGATGACGGACGAGGCGGCTGCCGCGGCGCCGGCGCCCGCCGACGCGGCAGGCGCCGGCAGCGCCACGGCGTCGGCTGCGGCGCCGGCCGGTGACGCCGGCACCGGTGTGGCGGTGCGGGACACGGCCGAGGGCGGTCCCGCTGGCGCGGCGGAGGGCGAACCCGCGGGCGCGGCGGACGGCGGTCCTGCCAGAGCGGCCGCGGGCGGTTCCGCGGGCGCGGCGGAGGGCGGTCCTGCCAGAGCGGCCGCGGGCGGTCCCAACGGACCGGCGGCCGGCGAGCTGTGGCGGCTGGTGGACGTGGTCGACGTCGCCCTCACCCTGCCGGCGGCCTTCCCCGAGGTCGTGCTGCGCGAGCGCCCGCCGCCCAACCGCGAGCTGCGGATGCCGCTCGGCATGGCGGAGGGCACCGCCCTCGCCTACGCCTGGCGGCGGATCGGGACGCCTCGGCCGCTCACCCACGAGCTGGTCGTGGACGTGCTGTCCCGCCACGGCGTGCGGGTGGAGGCCGTCCGGATCACCGGCGTGGAGCGCGGCACCTTCCTGGCCGAGCTCGACACGACGGGTCCGGCCGGCCGCCAGCTGGTGCCGTGCCGGCCGTCCGACGCGCTGTCCATCGCGCTGCGGACCCGCCCGGTGGCCCCGGTCCTCGTCGCCGACGAGGTCTTCGCGGCGGCCGCTGCCGGCGCCTGAGCCGCGGCCGCCGCCGCTCGGGCCGACAGCTGGTGGCGCTCAGAGCGACAGCTGGTGGCGCTCGGGCCGACGGCTGGTGGCGCTCAGAGCGTCGGCACCGTCGACGGTGCGGGTGCCGGCTCGGCCGGCGGGCCCGGGTCGACGCGCGTGGCGGTGGCGGCGCGGGCGAACATGGGCCGGGAGCCCTCGTCGGAGATGCGCATGAGCAGGGCGACGAGGATGTAGTTCGCCACGAGCGAGGAGCCGCCGTACGCCATGAACGGCAGCGTGAGCCCGGTGGCCGGCAGCAGGTTGACGATCCCGGCCATGATGAAGAACGCCTGCATGCCGATGATGATCGTGAACCCGGCGGCGGCCAGCTTGGCGAACTCAGACCGGGCCGTCTGGGCGATGCGCAGCCCCGCGCCAACGAGCAGCGCGAAGGCGACGACGATGGTGGTGGAGCCGAGCAGGCCCCACTCGGTGCCGAAGGCGGCGAAGATGTAGTCGCTGCCGACCAGCGGGATGCTGCCGATGTGGCCGAAGCCGACGCCCGTGCCCACCAGGCCGCCCGACCCGAGGCCGTAGAGCCCCTGGACGAGCTGGTCCGAGCCGCCGATCAGGTTGACCCGGGACCACGGGTGCAGCCAGTTGGCCACCCGGGCGTCGACCTGGCTGAACAGCCGGCTGGCGGCGTAGGTGCCCGCCGCGAAGAGCCCGACGCCGAGAGCAAGGTAGCGGCCACGCCCGGTGGCGATCCAGAGCATGGCGATGAAGATCACGAAGACCAGGACGGCGAAGCCGACGTCGCGCTCGGCGGCCAGCACGACCATGCAGAACCCCCACGCCAGCAGGATCGGGCCGAGCGGCCGGGGGTCCATCACCAGGCGGTTGCCGAGCCGCGTGGTCGGGATCGACAGCATCTCGCGCTTCTCCGCGAAGTACGAGGCGAAGAAGACGACCAGGAAGAGCTTGGCCAGCTCCACCGGCTGGCCCGACAGCGGCCCCAGGTGGATCCACAGCCGGACGTTCTCGTTGTAGGCGCCGACGGCCAGGCCCAGGTGCGGCACGAGCGGCGACAGCATGAGCGCCACGGCCGCGACGAGCAGCAGGTACCGGTAGCGGTCGAGGTCCCGGGATCGCTTGACGACGACCAGCGTCACGACGTACGCGCCGACGCCGACGGCGGTCCACATGGCCTGCAGCTTCGGCGGGAAGAGCGCGGGCTGGTCGATGGCGGCCAGCGTGACGTAGCCGAGCCCGTTGAGCAGGCCGACGAGGGGCAGCACCACCGGGTTGGCGTCCGGGGCCAGGAAGCGGGTGGCGACGTGGGCCACCAGGCCGAGGCCGAGCACGATGGCCAGGAACCCGCCCAGGTCGGGCGGCACCTTGGACGTCGTGCCGACGGAGGCGATGACGTAGGCGGCGGTCACGATCAGCGACCCGAAGACGACCAGGCCGAGCTCGGCGCGGCGCGCCGGGTTGGCACGCCGCCGCTCCCTCGGGGCCACACCGAGCCGCATCCGCACCGTCGTCACCGCCGCTGATGCTATCCGGGGCGGTTCCGCCGGCTGCAGACACGGGCCTGGCGGGGCGGTAGCCTCGGGGGGGCCATGACGACGACCAGGCCGAGCGACACCGGGTCCGACCGGGGCCCGGGCGCGCCGGTCCCGGGGGGTGCCGCGCCCGCCGGCGTGCTCACGGGACCCGGCGGGCCGGAGGCCGTCCCCGCCGACCCGGCGGAGGCCGGCCCGGAGCGGTTCACCAACCGCGAGCTGTCGTGGCTCGAGTTCGGCGACCGGCTGCTCGACCTGGCCGACGACCCCTCCGTCCCGCTGCTCGAGCGGGCCAAGTTCCTGGCCATCTTCTCCGAGGGGCTGGACGAGTTCTTCCAGGTGCGCGTGGCGGGCCTGAAGGACCAGGTCGACGCCGGGCTGCGGGCGCGGTCCCCGGACGGCCTGCGCCCGGCCGAGGCGCTGCGGGCGATCCGGGACCGGGTGGTGGAGCTGGTGCAGCGCCAGGCGTCGGTCTTCCTCGGGTCGGTGGTGCCGGCCCTCAGCGACGCCGGCATCCGCCTGTCGAGCTGGGACTCGCTCGACGACGACGACCGGGACCACCTCGTCGCCGTCTTCCACGGCCAGATCTTCCCGGTGCTGACCCCCCTGGCCGTGGACCCCGGCCACCCCTTCCCCTACATCTCGAACCTGTCGCTCAACCTCATCGTGCGGGTGGCGGACCCCGTGACCGGCGTGGAGCGCGTCGCCCGGGTGAAGGTGCCGCCGCTGCTGCCGCGCTTCGTCGTGATGCCCGACGGCGAGCGGTTCGTCCCGCTCGAGCAGGTGATCGCCGCCCACCTGGGCACCCTCTTCCCCGAGATGGCCATCGGGGAGCACGTCGCCTTCCGGGTGACCCGCAACGCCGACCTCGCCCTGGAGGAGGACGAGGCCGACGACCTGCTCGCCGCGGTGGAGATGGAGCTCCGCCGCCGGCGCTTCGGCCGGGCGGTGCGCATCGAGGTGGCCGACGCCATGAGCGCGGACATGCGGGACCTGCTGGTGCGCGAGCTCGACCTGACGCCCGACGACCTGTACGAGACCGCCGCGCCGCTGGACCTGGGCGGGCTGTGGGCCGTGCACGCGCTGGACCGCCCCGACCTGCACGGCGAGGCGTGGGCACCGATGACTCCACCCCGGCTGGCCAACGCCGGCGACGAGCCGGCCGACCTGTTCGCCGTGCTGCGCGAGCGCGACGTGCTGGTGCACCACCCCTACGACTCGTTCACGACGTCGGTCGAGGCCTTCGTGACCGAGGCGGCCGACGACCCCGACGTCCTGGCCATCAAGCAGACGCTCTACCGCACGTCCGGCGACAGCCCGGTCGTCGCCGCCCTCATCAGGGCGGCGGAGGCCGGCAAGCAGGTGGCCGCCGTGGTGGAGCTGAAGGCCCGCTTCGACGAGCAGAACAACATCCTGTGGGCCCGGGCGCTCGAGGAGGCCGGCGTGCACGTGGTCTACGGCCTGATGGGCCTGAAGACCCACTCCAAGACGGCGCTCGTGGTCCGGCGGGAGGAGGACGGCATCCGCCGGTACTGCCACGTCGGGACCGGCAACTACAACCCGCGGACCGCCCGGCAGTACGAGGACCTGGGGCTGCTCTCGGCGGACCCGGAGCTCGGCGCCGACATCGGGGACCTCTTCAACGTCCTGACCGGCTTCAGCCGCCACTCCTCGTACCGCACCATCGTCGTGGCGCCCACGTCGCTGCGCCGCCGGATCCTGGAGCTGGTCGAGGCCGAGGCGGAAGCCGGGCCGGCGGGCCGCATCGTCATCAAGGTCAACGGGCTCACGGACCCGGAGGTGATCGACGCCCTCTACCGGGCCTCGCTGCGCGGCGTGCCCATCGACCTGGTGGTGCGCGGCGTGTGCTGCCTGCGCCCGGGCGTCCCCGGCCTGTCGGAGACGATCCGGGTCCGTTCCATCGTCGGCCGGTTCCTGGAGCACTCGCGGATCTTCCACTTCGGCGCCGACGGCCACCCGCGCACCATCCTGATGGGCTCGGCCGACCTGATGGAGCGCAACCTCGACCGCCGCGTGGAGGTGCTGGTGCCCGTGCGCGACCCCGAGCTGCAGGACCGCTTGCTGCAGATCCTGGACCTGGCGCTGGCCGACGACGTGAACAGCTGGCAGCTGCGGCCCGACGGGCACTGGCGGCGCGTGCCCGACCGGACCGGCACCAGCGCGCAGCAGGCGCTGCAGGACCTGGCGCGCCAGCGCGCCAGGCGCCGGCGCGAGCCGGAGCCGTTGAGCGCCTCGGCCCTCGACGCCGACGCGCCCGCGGCCGGCCGGCCGACCTGAACCGGCGAGCGGTCAGCGGCGGCCGCGGCCGCCCCCGGCGCCCGACGTACGCGTGGCGTGCCCGCTGCCGTCACCGGCACCTCCGTCACCGGCACCTCCGTCACCGGCACCTCCGTC
>JAJZYI010000078.1 GCA_021798135.1 Actinomycetes bacterium
GCGCAGCCCGGCGCGCCGCCAGCGCTCGATGTCCTGCAGCACTTCCTTCACGATCGGACCTCCCCGGTGCTCGTGGCGGCGATACCCGCCCCCGTCGGCGGCCCGGGTGCCGGCAGGGCCGGCGAGCGCCCCGCCAAACCGGCGCCCGCAGCGCCGCCGCCGGCTCCGGGACGGCGCTCGGCGCAGCGCGCACCGGCCGGCGCTCGGAGGCATCCCGACCGCGGCGAGGAGCCACCCCCACGGAAAGCTGCCAGCGGAGTCTACGCGGCGACTGCTACGACGGCCGCGGCACGCTCCTGCCGGACCGGGGCGGCGGATCCGACGGGCGGGACGCCCCGGTGAAGAGCACCGCCACACGCTCGTCGGTGCCGACCACGCCGGCGGCCAAGAGCTCCAGCACACCGGCGAGACCGGCGGTGCCGGTCGGGCTGGCGCTGAAGCCGGCGCGTTGGCCGAGGCCGTGCGCCTGGACGAGGCGGTCCTCGCCGACGACCACCGGCCGGCCGCCGGTGCGCAGCATCGCACCGACGACGGCGGCCCAGTCGTAGGTCTCGTCATCGAGGATCCCGGTGGCGACGCTGCGGGGCTCGGTCTCCCACGGCCACATGTAGTCGGACCGGTGCCGGACGGCTGCTGCGAGGGTCAGGTCGCCGTCGCCGGGTCCGGCGCCCACCCGGAGGTCGCGGCACACGGCGTGGAAGGCACGCTCGAGTGGGTGGGCGCCGGCGGTCTGGACCGTGTGGAGCCGCGGCAGGGCGCGCACCATGCCCAGGGCCCGGGCCTCGGCCAGGCCCTGGGCGCAGCTGCTGGCCAGCGCGCCGCCCCCGACCTGCACGACGAGGTGGTCGACTGGCGGGTCGAGCGGCGCCAGCTGTTCGGCGAGCTCCCACCCCAGGGTCTCGCCCCCCTCGATGGCCAGTCCGTTCAGGTTGCCTTGGCACGTGAACGGCAGGCCACCGGCGTCCAGCTCCCCCATCAGGCGCTCGACCGTCGGGTCGCCGTGCGCTCCGGGTCGGCGCTCGCAGACGACCACGGCTGCGCCGAGGCGGCGGAGCTGCCCCACCACCCACTCGTCGGCGTGGTCCGGGACGAACACCCGCAGGGGCCACTCGACGGCCGCCGCCAGGGTGGCCGCCGCCAGGGCGGCATTGCCGCACGAGGCGATGGCGAGCGGGCGGCCGTCGGGGCGGGCCGACCCGCTGGCGGCGATGCGGGACACGGCGAGGTGCAGGAGCACTCCGAAGAGGTGTCGTCCCTTGTGGGAGCCGGCGACGTTGGCGGTCTCGTCCTTGATCCACACCCCGCCGGCCCGGGAGAAGCCCAACGCGTCGGAGATGGTGCCGTCGCGACGGAGCGGCGTCACGCGAAAGCCATGCCCGTCGACCGCTTCGACCCGCCGGTCGAGATCGGTGGCGAGCGTGACGAACCGCTCGTCGTCGATGCCGGCCGACGCTGCCCGGTGGGCGCTGTGGAGCAGGGCCCGGTAGCGCACGAAGGGCTGCTGCTCGTCGTGGAGGGACGTCCCGCCCAGGCTGGTCGCACACGACCCCAGGCCCTGGAGATCGAGAACGCGGGTGATGACGTGGTCGACGTCGTCGTCGCCCCGGCCGGGGCAGCGGAACGGGTAGGGGTCGCTGGCGTCGGGAGAGGCGCCGCAGCCGGCGCACACCAGCGCGCTCGGGAGCGCCGTCACCCCGGCGTCACCCCGGCGTCACCCCGGTACGCTCGTTGAACTCCCGGATCCGCTCGTCGAGCGCGGGCATGGCGGCGTGCGCCTGCTGCCAGAACGTCGGCGACTTGCGGCGGACGAACTCGCCGACGGGCACGCCCTGCTGCTCCACCCACGTGAAGTAGCCCAGGTTGAAGATCCGCTCGCGCTCGCGGGTGTCGAGCTCCCGGAGGTGGTCCGTGGCGACGCCCAGGAGGTCCTGGCTGAACACCTCGGCGGCAGCCAGATCGTCGAAGCCACCCGGGAATTCGCGGCGGAGGACGCGGTCGCGCTCGCTTCGGTACATCGCCGCGCCGTCGGTGGCCACGGTGACGACGGCGTCGCGCTCGGTCAGGCCGCGATGCTTGGCGAGCTTGATCGCCGCCAGGATGTTGCAGATGCTGGACAGGCCGAGCGACGTCAGGCTGGCGACCAGGATCGAGTCCACCCCCTGCCGGTCGACCAGGTAGCGGCGGCCGGCGTCGGTGTTGAACAGCACGTTGAGCCGGTCGGTGGCGCGGTCGGAGATCGCCGTGACCACGTCGGTCTCCATCACGTTGTGGATGAGCGGGATGTGCTTGTCGCCGATGCCCTGGATGTTGTGCTCGCCGAAGCCGTTGTAGAGCATGGTCGGGCACTCGAGCGCCTCCACCGCCACGATCTGCGAGCCGTGGCGCTCCTTCAGGTACTCACCGGCGGCGATGGTGCCGGCGGAGCCGGTCGCGGAGACGAACGCCCGCAGCGTGAGCGGCCCGCCCGGGCTCGCCCCCACCGCCGCCGCCACGGCGTCGAGCGCCCGGCCGGTGACGTGGTAGTGCACCAGGTGGTTGCCGATCTCCGAGAACTGGTTGAGGATGACGTTGGTGTCGTCGCCGACGAGGCGGTTGCACTCGTCGTAGATCTCCTTGACGTTGCTCTCCGTGCCGGGTGTCCGGATGACGTCCGCCGGGTCCTGGATCCACGACTCCAGCCACTCGAAGCGCTCGGCGCTCATCCCCTCGGGCAGCACGGCGACCCCCCGGCAGCCCATGAGCCGGGAGATGGCGACGCCACCGCGGCAGTAGTTGCCCGTCGACGGCCACACCGCCCGATGGTGGGTCGGGTCGAAGCGGCCGGTCACGATGCGCGGCGCCAGGCAGCCGTAGCTGGCGAGGACCTTGTGAGCGCCGATCATGGGGAACCGGTCCGCCAGGGCGACGACGATGCGGACAGGCGTGCCCGTGAGCTCCGGCGGGAGCACGAGGTGGTCGGGAACGTCGGTGGTGCCCTTGCGATCGCCGGCGTTGTACCAGTGCACCCGGAACAGGTTGAGCGGGTGGGCCTCGTCAGGGCCCACCAGCGCGAGGCCGGCCCGGACGGCGTCGGGCATCAGCGTCGGTTCGGCCAGCTCAGCGAACGTGGGCAGCGCGATGCGGCGCTCTCGGAAGCGCTGGACGGCACGGTCGTAGGTGGAGCGGTCCTCGATGTCGTGTGCAACGTCCAGCGATCCCATGGGGTGCAATCCTCTCACTTCCGACCAGGCGTGACGCCACCGGGCCCGTCGCCGCGGACCACAAGCAAGGGGCCGGTGCTGACCCAGGCGGCGGCGCTCCTCACCGCTCGCCACGCACGAAGTCGCGCAGCTCCCGGAGCTGGTCGACGAGCTGGTCGAGGCCGTAGGTGGCCTGCAGGCCGCTCGGGTTCGGCAGCACCCACACGGCGGCTCCAGCGAGCGGCTCGGGCTGCCGGCCGGCCGCCACACGCTGCCGGCCGAAGGCGATGCGGAAGGCGCCCATCCCGAGGAACGCCACCGTCCTCGGGCGGAGGCGCCGCACCTTGCGCTCGAGCGCCGCGACCCCCTCGCGCAGCTCCCGAGCGTCGAGGTCGGCGGCGGCGGCGGTCGTGCGGCCGACCAGGTTGGTGATGCCGATGCCGTAGTCGACGAGGAGGCGCTCCTCGGCGGGATCGAGCTGCCGGTCGGTGAAGCCGGCGAGGTGGATCGCCTTCCAGAAGCGGTTGCCCGGGTGCGCGAAGTGGTGGCCGACCGCGCCAGACCAACGGCCCGGGTTGATCCCGCAGAAGAGCACGTCCAGGCCGCGCGCGGCCACGTCGGGGACCGTGGCGCCCCGGTCGACGGCCGCGGCTAGGTCGCTCGCCGCCGGCCGGGACGACACCGCACCGCGGGGCGACACCGCACCGCGGGGCGACACCGCACCTCGGGGCGACGCGCCCGGCGGCGGACGACGCGCCGGTCCGGGATCCGGGGGCCGCCGCGGACCGCCTGCAGCGCTCACCGCACGCGCCGGCCCGGGGGCGTGGCCGCCGCCGCCACGCCGGGTGGGCCGGCAGGGTCGCGAGGCCGGTCGGCCTGCCCAGCGGGAGAGCCGGAACGGGTCACCAGCCCGGGGGGCCGTCGGGGAACCACGACAGCCCCAGCAGCGCGTCTCCCCGGCTGCGGTCGACGTGCGCGAAGAGCTCCCACTCGTCGGGACCGGCCTGCACGGCCACCCTCGGGTAGCCGATGGGGCGGCCGTGCCCGTGGCACACGAACGTGACCGGGTCGAAGTCGGTGACGCCGTAGCAGGCCGCCACCGCCCGGGCCACCTCCTGCTGGGAGGAGCTGGGGACCACGCCCCGACGGGGCAGCACGGACGGGCTGCCGTTCATGACGTGCAGGCTGGCGGGATGGGCCATGCGGCCGGCGGCGAGGAGGCGGCCGCGCACGGGCCCGAGGTCCTCCGTGAGCGCCGCCCGTTCGAGCGAGCGGAACAGCCCCTGGCGCCGGAAGCTGCCTTCCACGCAGCACAGCCCGGCCAGGCCGACGTGCTGGTCCGGCAGTCCCGGCAGGTCCACGGTGCGGGTCTCGCCGAGGGCGAACCCGACGATCGGGGTGTCGCCGCCCGTGCCGGCGGCGCCGCGCTGCTCGGCGTCGCCGTCGGCGCCAGCATGGCGGGCCCGGCCGCTGCCGCGCCGGCGGTCGCCGTCCTCCGAGACGGCCAGTGCCACGAAGCGCAGCAGGCCGATGGACGAGTCGAGGTAGGCGTGGTCGGCCTCGTCGTAGGTGGCGTCGAACAGCCGGTGCAGCGCGGCGCGGTGCGCGGGGGTCAGGCTCGCGGTCGGGACCACGGCGACGTCGATGCCGGTCACCGACGACGATCCCCGAGGTGCAGGCGGGTGGTGCCAGCGCCCGCCCTCGGAGCCGAGGCCGGCGCCGGCCGGCTCACGAGCCGCGCAGCTCCGTGCTGTGGGGCAGCCGGTCGGGCACGACGAACCCCAGTCGGTGCGCGTCTCCCCGGGCGCAGGCGATGGCGTACCAGCGGGCCAGCCGCCGCAGGGGCCGTCGAAGCCGTCGCAGGACCGCTCCTCGGCTCCTCTCGGGGTTGGGTCCCACCATGCTCCGTTCGGTCGCACCTGCGCGAGGACCGGGCTCGGTCCTCCGCTCAAACGGCGTGATGGTAGGGAGCGACGACGGCCGCCACAAGTCGGCCGGCCCCGCCGGTCCGCCCACCGCGTGCCGACCGCGTGCCGACCGCGTGCCGGGGGCGTGCCGGGGGCGTGCTCCCGCGGCCGGGCGCCCGCCGTCGGGCCGGACGGTGCGCCCACGGCCCCGGGAGCGTATGCAATTCGAGATCGCGTACAACGCGCTCGCAACGACGGGCGAGGCTTCCAGTGCGGCGACGACACGGGTCATCCACCGATCGAGCCGGCTGGTCTATGCTCTTGACCAGGGCAAATCATGGGCACGGCCGGCAGGGGCAGCGGGGCCGGGGGCCGTTCGGACCCGCGGTGGGCCGCGCGGGGCACTTGCAAGACGAGTCGGAACATTGTATGCAAGACTTCGCAAGTGCGCGAGCCCAGGGGAGGGGACGTGGCAGCAGGGCCGGCCTGGCACATCGATCAGGGTTGCTCGGGGTGGCTCGACCGTGAGCGCCCATCTCGCCTCGCGCCGACCGCCGGGGCCCGATGAGCACGGTCCGGGCCGGGGAGCCGGCGACGCTGGAGGCCGGCGAGGGCACCGCCGTGCCGCCCCCGGCCCCGGCGGCCCGGCGGGCGTGGCTCTTCGACGCCGGTGAGCGCTACGGCCTGCTGGTGGCGTGGGCCGCGGTCATCGTGCTGTTCTCGATCCTCGCGCCCGGCACCTTCCCCACCCGGGCCAACTTCGACACGATCTTCGGGACCCAGGCGGTGCTCCTGGTCCTCACGGTCGGGCTGATCGTCCCGCTGTCGGTGGGCGAGTACGACCTGTCGATCGGCGGGGTCATGGGCCTGTCGACCATCTTCGTCGCCTACCTGCAGGTCCAGCAGCACTGGCCCGTCGTCGTCGCCGTCCTCGTCGCCCTGGCGGCGGGGCTCGCGATCGGGGCGGTCAACGCCTTCTTCGTCGTGGGCGTGGGGCTGTCGTCCTTCGTGACCACCCTCGGCATGGGCACCCTGCTCACCGGCGTCGGCTACGGCCTGACCAACTCGACGACCATCGGCGGGATCTCGTCCGGCTTCGTCCAGGTGATCACCTACCAGGTGCTGGGGCTGCCGACGGCGTTCTTCATCGGCCTGCTGCTGACCATCGTCGCCTGGTACGTCCTGCAGCACACCCCCCTGGGCCGGCACCTGGTCTTCGTCGGCGAGGGCCAGGAGGTGGCGCGCCTGACGGGCCTGCCCGTCGCCAAGATCCGCGCCGGGTCGCTCATCGCCTGCAGCGTGCTGGCGGCGGGCGCCGGGGTGCTCCAGGCCGGCGTGGTCGGGGCGGCCGACCCCGGTGGTGGGGCCTCCTACCTGCTGCCGGCGTTCGCCGCCGCCTTCCTCGGTGCCACCAGCATCCGCCCCGGGCGCTTCAACGCGTGGGGGGCGTTCGTCGCCGTCTACTTCCTGGTCACCGGGATCAGCGGGCTCGAGCTGATGGGCATCAGCGGATGGGTCCAAGACGTCTTCTACGGAGGCTCCCTCGTCATCGCGGTCGCCTTCGCCCGCGTCGCCGCACGCCGCCGGAACGCCGCGGCGTAGCCCCGGCGCGCGCGGGTCAGCACCAGGTCCATCCGCAAAGAGCAATCCGACCCCAGAAGGAGACCACCCATGTTGGCTAGGACAGGGCGCAGGACGTCTAGGCGCGCCGCCGCGATCGCCGCTCTCGGAGTCGTTCTGACCCTGGCGGCCTGCAGCAGCACCTCGAGCAGCACCAAGGCTGCCAACACGAGCAGCAGCGCGAGCAGCAGCGCCAGCAGCAGCTCGACCAGCTCCGGCTCGGGTGTCCAGGCGGCCCAGGCCTACCTGGCCAAGATGAGCCAGCCCGTCACCTGGAGCGGCCCCACCACGCCGGTCACGATCTCGGCGGCCAAGGGCAAGAGCGTCGACATCATCAACCTGACCCAGGAGATCCCGGCCCTCGCCATCTGGGCCAACACGGCGCAGGCCCAGCTGACGGCGGCCGGCGTGCACGCCACCGTCTGCGACGCCAAGGGGACGGCCAACGGGATCACCACCTGCATGCAGCAGGCCCTGGCCCAGCACCCCGACGTCATCGTCGCCTTGGCGCTCGACACCAAGTTCATCCAGAACTACGTCACCCAGGCGACCAACGAGGGCATCAAGGTGATCACCGGCCAGACCGGCACCCCGGGTCCCTCCCGGGCCAAGGGAGCGGTCGCCGAGGTCACCTTCAACTACCCGGAGGTGGGCCACATCCTCGGCGCGTGGTTCGCCGCGCAGTCCGACTGCACCGGCTACCCCCAGATCATCACGTCCACGAGCAGCCGCCAGCCGTCGGCCGCCGAGGTGGCGGCGATCCAGTCGGCCATCTCCGAGTACTGCCCCAACGCCAAGCCCATCCCGGTGCAGAACGTGCTCATCCCGAACTGGCCGACCCAGCTGCCGACACTGACCCGCTCGGACCTGACGGCCCAGCCGAACCTGCGCTACATCATCCCGCTCTACGACGGGATGACGATCTACATGGTGCCGGCCATCGAGCAGGCCAACATCAGCCACCCGCTCCAGATGGCGTCGTTCAACGCCACCCCCGTGGTGATGCAGACCGAGGTCGCCAAGCACACGGCGCTGGTGGCCGACATCGGCGGGCCCAACCACTGGTACGCCTACGCCCTGGCCGACGAGATCTTCCGGGTCCTCGCTGGCCAGAAGCCGGTGCTCAGCGAGAACGTCCCGCTGCGGCTGTTCGACAGCTCCAACCTGTCGCAGATCAACCTGAACGACACGGCGACCTGGTACGCCTCCGTCAACTACGCGTGCAACTACGACAAGCTGTGGGGCAAGGCGTGCAGCTGAGCCCGGACGGGGCACGGTCCGAGGGGGCCGGGCGGCGACGCCCGGCCCCCGGAAGGGCGCCACGTGGCTGAACGGGCCCTGCGCCTGACCGGCCTCTCCAAGTCCTTCGCCGGCGTCCGCGCCCTCGACGGCGTGACCTTCGAGGTCGACGCCGGGGAGGTCCACGCGCTCGTCGGCGGCAACGGGTCGGGCAAGTCGACCCTGGTCAAGGTCCTGGCCGGGTACCACGCCCCGGATCCCGGTGCACAGCTGGAGCTCGGTGGCCGCACCGTGAGCCTCCCCCTCCCTCCGGGGAGCTCGTCGCGGCTCGGCCTGAGCTTCGTGCACCAGGATCTCGGGCTGATCCCCAGCCTGTCCATCCTCGAGAACATGCGCGTCGGCCGCTACCGCCCGGGTCGCGCCGGGCGGATCAGCTGGCGGCGCGAGCGCCAGGCCGTGGAGGCGGCGCTGCGCCACTTCGGGCTGGACCTGCCGGTCGACGCCCACGTCGGCATGCTCAGCCCGCTGCACCGCGCCCTGGTGGCGATCGCCCGAGCCTTCGCCGACGCCGAGCTGCACGGCGGCGGCGTGGTCGTCCTCGACGAGCCCACCGCCTACCTCCCCACCGACGGGGTCGACCGGCTGTTCGACGCCATCGGCGTCCTCCGGCAGAACGGGACGGCGGCCGTCATCGTCACCCACCGGCTCGAAGAGGTCTTCCGGGTGGCCGACCGGACCACCGTCCTGCGGGAGGGCAGGGCGGTGGGCACGGCTCCAACCGCCGAGCTCGACGAGGGCAAGCTCATCGAGCTGATCCTCGGGCGCAAGCTCGAGGAGTACTACCCCGCCGGCGCCTCCGCCATCGGCGACACCGTCCTGTCGGTGCGCCACCTCGACGGCGGCAGCGTCCACGACCTCTCCTTCGACGTCCACCGGGGGGAGATCCTCGGGCTGGCCGGGCTGGTCGGGATGGGGCACACCGAGGTCCCGTACCAGATCTTCGGGGCTGTCCCGGCACGCGGGGGGACGATCGAGGTGCAGGGGCACCAGCCGGTGCCGGCCGGCTCCCTCACCCCGCGCGAGGCGAACCGCCTCGGCCTCGGCCTCCTCCCTGCCGACCGGCTGGGAGGCTCCGGGGTCGGGGGGGTGAGCCTGCGGGAGAACGTCAGCCTGCCCGTGGTGGCCCGGTTCTTCCAGGGCGGCAGGATCCGGCGACGCGCCGAGGGCAGGTACGTCCAGGGACTGCTGCGCGAGCACGACGTGCGGCCGCCGTTCCCCGAGAGCCCGCTGGCCATGCTGAGCGGCGGCAACCAGCAGAAGGCGCTGCTGGCCAAGTGGCTGCAGATGCGTCTCCCGGTCATGCTCCTCGACGAGCCCGCCCAGGGCGTGGACATCGGCGCCCGCAAGGAGATCTTCCAGCGCCTGCGCGAGGCGGCCCAGGCGGGAGCCTGCATGGTCATGGCCAGCTCCGAGTTCGACGACCTGGCCGGCGTCTGCGACCGAGTCCTGGTCTTCCGCCACGGGCGGATCGTCGACGAGCTGGCCGGAGCGGGGCTCACCGAGGACCGCCTGACCGCGGCCTGCTACTCGTCGCGATCGGCCGCCTGACGGCGCCGCCACCTCGGGCCCGGCGTCACGACCGCCCTCGGGCCCGGCGTCACGACCGCCCTCGGGCCCGGCACCGCGCCCGCGCTCAGGGCGCGGCGGGCAGCTGCGCGAGCCAGTCGACGACCGCCTGCTCGCCGACCACCTCGGCGTACTTCGCCTGCAGGTCGAACAGGTTCGCCTCGTGGGGCTGGGGATGGCGGTCGCCGACCGCCTCGCGCACGACCAGGGGCACGAAGCCGTGCTGCAGGGCGTCGAGGGCGGTGGCCCGCACGCAGCCGCTGGTGCTCACGCCGGTGATGACGACCGTGTCCACCCGCAGGGCGGTGAGCGTCGTGGCCAGTGAGGTGCCGAAGAAGGCGCTGGCGTACTGCTTGGTGACGACGATCTCGTGCGGCTGCGGAGCCACCTCCGGCATGGTCTCGCCGATGCGGGCCCCCGGGGTGAACCGGCGCAGCGCGGGGAGCTTCCGCACGAACAGCCCGCCGTCCATGCCGTCGTCGTCGTAGACGACCCTGGTGTGCACGACGGGGATGCCCGCCTGCCGGGCGCTCGCGAGCACCCGGGCCGCGGCGTCGAGGCAGGAGCGCGAGCCCATGTACAGCTCGGCGTCGGGCTCGAAGTAGGCGCGGATGAAGTCGACCTGCAGCAGCGCCGGTGCGCTCCCCCACGGCAGGCTGGTGTCGAACCCGCCGCGGCGGTAGTTCCGCTCGAGGTCCCCCGAGTCGCGCTGCGCGGCGTCCCCCGAGGCGTGCTGCTCGGCGCCTCCCCCGGCGCGCTGCGCGGGGTCTCCCCCGGCGCGCTGCGCGGGGTCTCCCCCGGCGCGCTGCGCGGGGTATGCGGGGGAGCCCTGCCCGGGACCTCCGGGGGACGGTGTCGTCGCCATGGCCCGACCGGGTCGCAGGCCGTCAGACGCGGATGGGGGGCTTGGGGGCGGGCAGGCCGGTCTCCTCCTCGGCTCGTGCGAGGATCTCCGGCAGCGGCGGTCCCATGTCGAAGATGGGCAGGTCGGGGCCGCGCTCGGCTCGCATGTCGGCGCGCAGCTCCTCGGTGGCCGCCGCGTCGACCCGGCCCGCCTCGTCGCACACCACGCCGTAGCGCCGGGCCCCGCCGGCGGTGACCAGCCCGCGGCGCACCTCCTTGCCGACCAGCCCGGGGTCGCGGGCGAGCGGGTCCCCCCAGCCGCCCCCTCCCCAGGTGACGAAGTGCAGGACGTCGCCCGGCCGCACGTGCACGTCGTGGATCTTGCTGGGCAGCACCTCGCGGCTCCCGTCGGCCCGGTCGATCCACTTGCGGCCGCGGGCGCCGGGCTCGCCGCCGTTCACGCCCCACGGGTAGGTGAGCCAGCGGTCGTCGTGGATGGCGATCGTCCCGGGCTCGAGGAACCGGTACGCGACGTCGACGCCGTTGCCGCCGCGGTGCAGCCCGGCGCCGCCGGTGTCGGCGACGGTCTCCCAGCGCTCGATGCGGAGCGGGTAGTAGGACTCGAGGTACTCGCAGGGGATGTTCACGAACGACGGCCAGAGCGAGTGGCCGTCGGGCCCGTCGCCGATGGGCCGGCCCGGGATGCCGCCGAAGCCGATCGAGTACAGCTGGAACCACTCGCCCTTGCGGTCCTCGCGGGTGTAGTTGCCGGCGTACATGAAGTGCGGCGAGGACGAGAAGCCCGCAGCGTTGAGCAGGTCCGGGTTCTTCTGCCCGAGCAGGCCGCCGAAGAGGTCGAACACCCGCCCGATCCCGTGGTTCCGGGCGTTGAGCGCGGCGGGGTACCGGGGCTTCCAGAAGCTCCCGTCGGGAATCACCACGTCGATGAGCGGGTAGAAGCCGTCGTTCCAGAGGATCTGCGGGTCCGCCACCGTGATCATGTAGATGCCGAAGAACATCCGGACCAGGTTGTCGTTGATGTAGTAGTTGACCGGGCCCTGCGCCTGCGGCGAGCTGCCGGTGAAGTCGAGGAGGACCTTGTCGCCGGTGCGGGTCAGCGACAGCTTCAGCTCGTAGGGCCCGTAGCCCACGCCGTCGTCGCAGATGTAGTCGGTGAACGACAGCGTCTCCCCGTCGGCGAAGATCGTCGTGAGGAGCGTCTTCATCGCCTGGTAGTTACGGTCCAGCAGCGCGTCCAGCGCGGACAGGTAGGCGGCCACCCCGAAGCGGTCGCAGAGCTCCTGGATGCGCCGGCCGGCGGTGCGGCAGGCGGCGACGATGCCGTTCAGGTCGGCCCGGTTCCACGCCGGCATGCGCACCTGGTTCAGGATGATCCGCAGCGGCTCCTCGTTGAGGCGTCCCTTGCTGTAGAGCTTGAACGGCGGGATGACCACCCCCTCCTCGAAGATGGTGCGCGCGTCGGTCGGCATGGAGCAGGCGGTCTTGCCGCCCACGTCCGACATGTGGCCGAACATGCTCGCCCAGCCGACGACCCGGCCGTCGTGGTAGATCGGCATCACCACCAGCCAGTCGTTGGCGTGGCTGATCGCCGCCCCGCAGGCGTAGGGGTCGGAGGTGAGCAGGACGTCGCCCTCCTCGATGGTCCCGGTGTAGTGCTCCAGGAAGTCGGGGATGGACAGGCCGAACTGGCCGACGACCATCTTGCCCTCGGGGTCGCCGATCAGGGGGAACTCGTCGTGCTGCTCGCGGATGCCCGGCGACAGCGCGGTGCGGAACAGCACCTCGTCCATCTCGTAGCGGGCGTTGCGCAGCGCGTTCTCGATGAGGTCGA
>JAJZYI010000079.1 GCA_021798135.1 Actinomycetes bacterium
GCGGTGCGGTCAGCCGGCGGTGCGGTCAGCCGGCGGTGCGGTCAGCCGGCGGTGCGGTCAGCCGGCGGTGCGGTCAGCCGGCGGTGCGGTCAGCCGGCGTCCGCAGCCTGGGCCTTGGCTGCCCGGCGCATCAGGCGCGACTTGCGGTTGGCGGCCTGGTTCTTGTGGATGACGCCCTTGGCGGCAGCCTTGTCGATCCGCTTGATCGCCAGGCGCAGCAGCTCCGCGGCGTCGGGAGCACTGGCCTCGGTGGCGGCGGCGGCGCGCTTGGTGCGCGTGCGCATCTCCGACCGGACCGCCTTGTTGCGGAGGCGGCGCCGTTCGTTCTGGCGGTTGCGCTTGATCTGGCTGCGGATGTTCGCCACCGGTGGTCCTCGTCGGTAGTCGGGTGGGCGCTCGGCGCGCGCCCTCGGGTCGTGCCGGCACGCGGGCGCGCCGGAGGGCCGGGGGGACAGGTTAGCACCACGGCCGAGCCCGCAGATCGGGGGCCGCTGCCACCGGCGCCGGCCTGCCGGCGCCCCTCGTGACGCCGCCGGTGGCGGGCCCCGCCAGGACCGGGGCGACGCCACCGCCGCTCGGTGCCGGGAGCACCCGGCGGGTGCGCGGTGCCGGTACGCTCGCCGTGCTGTGCTCGCCGCCGACCGCATCCGGAACTTCTCGATCATCAGCCACGTCGACCACGGCAAGTCGACGCTGTCCGATCGCATCCTGGAGCTGACCAAGGCGGTCGACCCGCGGTTCATGCGGGAGCAGTTCCTCGACTCGATGGACATCGAGCGGGAGCGGGGGATCACGATCAAGGCGCAGAACGTCCGGGTGCACTGGGGCGACCACGTCCTCCACCTGATCGACACGCCCGGGCACGTCGACTTCGCCTACGAGGTCAGCAGGTCGCTCGCCGCCTGCGAGGGCGCCGTGCTGCTGGTGGACGCGTCGCAGGGCATCCAGGCCCAGACGCTGGCCACCTGCTACCAGGCGCTCGAGCACGACCTGGAGATCGTGGCGGCGCTCAACAAGATCGACCTGCCGGCGGCCGACCCGGACCGCTGCGCCGACGAGCTGGAGCGGGTCCTCGGCGTGGAGCGCGACGGGATCCTGCGGATCTCCGCCAAGACCGGCGAGGGGGTCCCCGAGCTCCTCGACGCGGTGGTGGCCCGGGTGCCGCCGCCGGGCGGGGACCCGGCCGACACGCTGCGCGCGCTCATCTTCGACTCCGCGTACGACCAGTACCGCGGCGTCGTGAGCTCGATCCGCGTCGTGAGCGGCGTGCTGCGCGCGTCTGCCCGCGTCCGCTTCATGCAGGTCGGCGCGGTGCACGAGCTCGAGGAGATCGGCGTGCGGGCGCCGGCCCCGACGCCGGTGCCCGAGCTCGGCCCCGGCGAGGTCGGCTACCTCATCGCCGGCATCAAGGACGTCGGCCAGGCCCGCTCGGGCGAGACGGTGACCGACGCGGTCCGGCCGGCCGCCGAGCCGCTCGCCGGCTACCGGGACCCCAAGCCCATGGTGTACTGCGGGCTCTACCCGATCGACGGGGACCAGCTGCCGGAGCTGCGCGAGTCGCTCGACAAGCTGCGCCTGAACGACTCGAGCTTCACCTTCGAGCCCGAGTCGTCGGGAGCCCTCGGCTTCGGGTTCCGCTGCGGCTTCCTCGGGCTGCTGCACATGGAGATCGTGCGCGAGCGCCTGGAGCGCGAGTTCGACCTGTCGCTGATCGCCACGTCGCCGTCGGTCGCGTACCGGGCGACGCTCACCGACGGCACGGAGGTGACCTTCGACAACCCGAGCCAGATGCCGGAACCCTCCAAGCTCGACCACGTCGACGAGCCGATGCTCCGGGCGACGGTGATCGTCCCCGCCGAGTACACGGGGACGACGATGGAGCTGTGCCAGAGCAGGCGGGGCGAGCTCGAGCGCATGGAGTACCTGTCGCCCGAGCGGCTGGAGCTCGTGTACCGCATCCCGCTGGCCGAGGTCGTGGTGGACTTCTTCGACCAGCTGAAGAGCAGGACCAAGGGCTACGCCAGCCTCGACTACGAGCCGGCCGGGAGCGCCACGGCCAACCTGGTCAAGGTCGACCTGCTGATCAACCACGTCCCGGTCGACGCCTTCTCCACGATCGTCCACCGGAACGCGGCAGACGCCTACGGGCGGCGCATGGCGGAGAAGCTGCGCGAGCTCATCCCCCGCCAGCTGTTCGACGTGCCCATCCAGGCCGCCGTCGGCGGCCGGGTCATAGCCCGCGAGACGGTGAAGGCCAAGCGCAAGGACGTGCTCGCCAAGTGCTACGGCGGTGACATCACGCGCAAGCGCAAGCTGCTCGAGCGCCAGAAGGAGGGGAAGAAGCGGATGAAGTCGATCGGCAGGGTCGAGGTTCCGCAGGAGGCCTTCATCTCGGCACTGCGGATGGAGGACTGACTTCTCGCGGCGACCGGGTGGCGGGCTGCGGCGCACGGCGGCGCCGCAGCCGGCCGGGCCGTGCTCAGCGGAGGCGGCCGGCGAGGCGGCCGGCGCCGGGAGGGGCGGCAGGGGGCGAGGGCACGGTGACGGCCGGCCGAGGTGCCGGCGGAGGTGACGGTGGTCGACCGAACGTGTGACGTGCTGGTCGTGGGGGCGGGCCTGTCGGGGCTGTACGCGGCGCGCGCCCTGGCCCGTGCGGGCGTGGACGTCGTGGTGGTCGAGGCCCGGCGGCGCGTGGGGGGCCGGGTCTGGACCGAGCCGAGCGGCTTCGGGGCCGTGCTCGACCACGGAGGGCAGTGGCTTGGCGTGGGGCAGGACCGGCTGGCCGCGCTCGCCGCAGAGCTGGAGGTCGCGACCTACCCGACCTACGGCACGGGCACGACGGTGGAGTGGCGGGGCGGCCGGCGGCACACCTACACGGGTCTCGTCCCCACCTCCAACCTGCCTGCCGTGTCCGGCGCGATCGAGGCCATCTTCGAGTTCGACCTGGCGGTCCACACCTACGTCGCCGGCCGGGCGGGCGCCGTCCCGCCGGCCAGGGCGCTCGACCGCCAGACGCTCGGCGCCTGGCTCGACGCGTCGGTGGCGTCACCGGCGGCGCGCTCGCTGCTCACCACGGTGCTGACGGGGGCGTTCGGTGCCGACCCGGCCGAGCTGTCGCACCTCTTCGCCGTGTTCGCCCTGCATGCCGGCGGCGGCCTCATGAACCTGGTCCGGACGGCCGGCGGCGTCCGCGACCGCCGGTTCGTCGGCGGCGCGCAGCAGCTCGCCGACGCCATGGCACGCGAGCTCGGGGCGCGCGTGGTGCTCGACGCACCGGTGGTGGGCATCCGCAACGCCGCGGACCACATGGAGGCCACCTGCATCCGCCCGGTGGACGAGTCGGTGGCCGACACGTTCGCCGCCGTGCTCGGCCAAGGGAGGCCCGGCGACCGGGGCCCGGGAGCGGCCACGGCGCGCGGCGGGGGGCTGGAGCGGCCATGGCGGGTCCGCGCCAGGCGGGCGATCGTCGCCGTCCCTCCCGTGCTGACGGGCCGCATCGCGTGGGACCCGGCACCGCCCACGGCTCGCCAGCAGGCGGTGCAGCGCCTGCCCATGGGTGCCGTGAGCACCGTGCACTGCGTGTACCACCGACCGTTCTGGCGCGACGACGGCCTGTCGGGCCAGCTCGTCGCCGACGACGGCGCCGTGCGCCTCACCTACGACGCCTCGCCGCCCGACGGCCGCTGCGGCGTGCTCGTCGGGTTCGTCTCGGGCGCCGCGTGCAGCGGGTTCGACGCCGCGGCCCTCGACGACCGGCGCAGGGTGGTGGTGGCCGACCTGGAGCGCGCGTTCGGGGCGCGGGCGGGGGAGCCCCTGGAGGTGGTGGTGCGGGACTGGTCGGCAGATCCCTTCAGCGGTGGCGGGCCGATGGGGGGCATGGCGCCCGGCGTCCTCACCGGCCACGCCGAGGCGTTGCGGCGGCCGGTGGCCAGCGTGCACTGGGCGTCGGCCGAGACCGCCACCGAGTGGTTCGGCACGATGGACGGGGCGCTGTCGGCTGGGGCGCGGGCCGCTGCCGAGGTGCTGCGGGCCATCGGTGGCGACCCGTCGGCGGTGCTGCAGGCGGGCGGCGTGCCGGGGGGCGACGGCGGGGGGGCGCAGCGCGACCGGTGGGGTCCCGGCGCGACGGAGCCGCCCGACACCCAAGGCGACGCCACCGGGCTGCCGGACCGCCTCCCCGATGCCGAGCTGCCGCCAGCCGGCGGAGCGGCCGGCGGACGTCGGGGCCGCCGCCGGTCGGCGGAGCTGCCGCCGGTCGACGGGGCTGTCGGAGGTGGGCGGGGCCGCCGCCGGCCGACCGAGCCGCCACCGGTCGATAGCACTCGGTAGACTCGAGTGCCAGCACCTGCGGGCGGCGTACGGGGTGGCCCGGTTCGAGCCTCCCGGCGGCGCCCGGGACGACGCGAGACCTACCGGACACCCTACGACGCACCTCTCAACCCCATGCCGACGCCGCCAGCCCCCGAACGCACCGATGCCTCGCCCGACCGCCACGAGCCCGAGCTCGACGGCCGCAAGGCGGCGATCCTGAACGCCGTGGTGACCGAGTACATCGAGACCGCCCAGCCGGTCGGCTCCGCCCACGTGATCCGCTCCCCGGGCATCGACGTCTCGTCGGCGACCGTGCGCAGCGAGATGGCCACGCTCGAGCGCGAGGGGTTCCTGGTGCAGCCCCACACGAGCGCCGGACGCATCCCCACCGACAAGGGCTACCGCTACTTCGTCGACCACCTGTCGGGTCCCGGCATGCTGGGCGAGCAGCAGCGCCAGGAGGTCCGGCGGTTCTTCGCCCAGGTGCACGGCGAGGTGGAGGAGCTGCTGGCCCGCACCAGCGGCCTGCTCACCAGCCTCACCGACTACGCGACGGTGGTGGTGGCGCCCCGCCACGAGACCTCGTCCATCCGCTCGGTCCAGCTCGTCGGGCTGGCGCCGACGGTCGTGCTGGTCCTGGTGGTGCTGAGCGACGGGGCGGTCGACAAGCGCACGGTGGAGCTCGCCAGCCCTGCGAGCGAGGCGGCGCTCGCCGCGGCGTCGGCGCACCTGACCGCGGGCCTGGCCGGCCGGACGCTCGGTGCCCCGTCGGCCACGCTGCTCCCCACGGGCGACGACTCCGTCGACGCCATGGTGCGGGTCGGCGTCGAGGTCGTCGCCGAGCTCGGGTGCCAGCCGGAGCCGGACCAGGTCTTCGTGGGCGGCTCCTCGCGGGTGGCGTCCGCCTTCGACGCCGTGGACACCGTCCGGTCGGTGCTGTCGATCCTGGAGCAGCAGCTGGTGGTGGTCGAGCTCATCGAGGAGGTGCTCGACCGCGGGATGTCGGTCGCCATCGGCGTCGAGCACGGGTTCGAGCCCCTGGCGTCGTGCGCGCTGGTGGTGTCCCCCGTCAAGGTCGACGGCGAGCCCGCCGGCACCATCGGGGTCCTCGGGCCGACCCGGATGAACTACCCGAAGGCGCTCGCCGCCGTCCGGGTGGTGGCCGAGCAGCTGAGCGACCGCCTGTCGCGTGGCGCGGGCGGCCCTGCTGCCCCGCCCGGACCGGACCGGGCGAGGGCCGCCGAGTCCCGCCGGAAAGGGGAGCGGTGACCATGGCGGTCTCCAGCGAGTACTACGACCTCCTCGGGGTGCGCCCTGACGCCACCGACGACGAGATCAAGCGCGCCTACCGCCGGCTCGCACGGCAGCTCCACCCCGATTCGACCGGCGGCGACCCGGAGGCCGAGGCGCGGTTCAAGCAGGTCGTGCGCGCCTACGAGGTGCTGCGCGACCCCGAGCGGCGGGCCCGCTACGACCGCTTCGGCCCCGACGGCGTCGACGGGCCGGTGCCGGGTGCCGACCCGTTCGGCGGCAGCGGCCTCGGCGACCTCTTCGACGCGTTCTTCGGCATGGCCGGTGGTGGGCGCGCCGGCGGTCACGGTCGCGGCGGCCCGGCACGTGGGGCGGACGCCGAGGTGGTCCTGGAGCTGACGTTCCGCGAGGCGGTGTTCGGCACGCATCGTGACCTGACCGTCCAGGAGCACGTGGCGTGCGCCACCTGTGCGGGCAGCGGGGCCCGGCCGGGCACGCACCCGATCCGCTGCCCCGACTGCGGTGGCAGCGGCGAGCTGCGCCGGCTGCGCCAGTCGATCCTGGGGCAGGTGGTCACCGCCGTGCCGTGCCCGCGTTGCCAGGGCATGGGCGAGGCGGTGCCGAGTCCCTGCGCCGACTGCGGTGGCGAGGGCAGGCGGGTGCAGGCGGTGGAGCTGTCGGTGGACGTCCCCGCTGGCGTCGACCACGGCGCCACGCTCCGCCTGAGCGGGCGGGGCCCCGCCGGTCCGCGCGGCGGTCCGCCCGGCGACCTGTACGTGCACCTGTCGGTGGAGAGCGACGACCGCTTCGCCAGGCGCGGCGACGACCTGCACGCCGAGCTCCACGTGACCATGACCCAGGCGGCGCTCGGCGCCGTCGTCAGCGTCGGCACGCTCGACGGCGAGGAGCAGATCACGGTGGCCGCCGGGACCCAGACCGGCGCCGTCGTGCGCCTGCGCGGCCGGGGCGTGGCCCACGTCCGGGGCCGGGGCCGGGGCGACCTGCTCGTGCGCCTCGTGGTCGACACCCCTACCGGCCTCGACCGCGCCCAGCAGGACCTGCTGCGCCAGCTGGCCGAGGCGCGCGGCGAGGCCGTCGGCAGCGCGCCCGAGGGCATCGTCGCCCGGCTGCGGTCCGCCTTCGGCTGAGGTGGCCGGTCGCGACGCCGGCCAGCGCGGCGGCACCGGGCGCGCTGCCCGCCCGACCCGTGCCGGGGTGACCGGCCTCCGGGCGGGCGATGCCGAGGAGGGGGGTGCCGAGGCGACCGGTGCCGACGGGGGGGCGGGCGCCTGGCCGGCCTCGGTGCCGGCGCTGGCCCAGGTGTTCGTCGGCGACCTGGCCGATCCGGTGCTCGAGCCGGACGACGCGCACCACCTCGCCCGCGTGCTGCGGGCCGAGCCCGGCGAGACGGTCCTGGCTGCGGATGGCAGGGGCGCGTGGCGCCCGTGCCGCTACCAGGCAGGCGGGTCCGGCAGGGCCGCGCCGGTGCTGGTCCCCGACGGGGACGTCGTCACCTGCGCGCGCCCCGAGCCGCTCCTGACCGTGGCGTTCGTGCCCGTCAAGGGCGACCGGCCCGAGTGGGTCGTGCAGAAGCTGACCGAGGTCGGCGTCGACCGGATCGTCGTGCTGCGGTCGCGCCGGTCGGTCGTCCGCTGGGACCGCGACCCGTCGCAGGCGCCGCGCGCGCTCGGGCGCCTGCAGCGGGTGGCGGCCTCGGCGGCCGCCCAGAGCCGCCGGCCGTGGATCCCCGAGGTGGCCGGGGTGCTGACCCTGGCCGAGCTGGCGGCGACCTGCGGCCCCGGCGGCCTGGCGCTCGCCGAGCCGGGCGGGCCGCCCCCCGGGCGCGCGCAGCGCGCCGTGGCGGTGGGGCCCGAGGGCGGGTGGTCCGACGACGAGCGCACCGGCTCGGGCCTGCCGACCGTCGGGCTCGGACCGGGGGTGCTGCGGGCCGAGACGGCGGCCGTCGCGGTGGGCACGCTCCTCTGCGCGCTGCGCAGCGGCGTGGTCAGGCCAGGTGCCGGCGGCGCCGCCTGAGGACCCGACAATTGCTGCGTCAACGGTCGGAACCGACACGTGCGGTGACGCGCACCGGCCTGATGGCGTAGCCTCTTGTGCGCTGGCGAGCGAGGCCGGTGAGCAGCGAACAGGAAGAATGCTTGCAGTCACCACGCTGAGTGGGCAAGACTACGAGAACGGGTGTGGGTTCGACGTGGGCGCCGACAGGTCGTCGGTCACGTGCCCCCACATCTCACGGCGAGAGCGCTCGCGCGCGTTGAGAGAGAGCATGAGGAACCCATGGTCATGGTGAACCAGACGGTGCTGTCAGAGGACGAAGAGCAAGAAGAGTCCGCAAGAGCTGCGTACGCACGCGCCGTCGGCTCCCGGCTCCGAGCGGTGCGCAAGCAGATGCGGCTGTCCCTGCAGGCGGTCGAGGCGATGTCTGAGCAGGAGTTCAAGGCGTCGGTCCTGGGCGCGTACGAGCGCGGCGAGCGGGCCATCTCGGTGCCCCGCCTGCAGCGCCTGGCCCGCCTGTACGACGTCCCGGTCGACCAGCTGCTCCCGCAGGACGAGGACACGGGCCGCTGGGGCGGCCCCGGCGAGGGCGAGCACGACGGGAGCGGCGCCGCCCAGGCCCGCGCCCGGCGCGCCCTGCGTCCCTGGGACGGCCAGGAGAAGGTCACGATCGACCTCACCAAGCTCAACTCGGTGAGCGGGCCCGAGCGCGACCTGCTGCGGCGCTTCCTCAGCATGATCCAGGTGCAGCGCCAGGACTTCAACGGCCGGATGATCACGATCCGGGCGGAGGACCTCCGCGCCATCGCCTGCCTGTTCGGCGTGACGCCGGACGCCATGAGCCGGCGGCTCGACGAGCTGGGCCTGCGCGTCAACGCCTGATCTGGCGGCGCCGGGGCGGCGCGACGCCCCACAGCACCACCACCCGAGCGGCACGCCCGCGGCGCCCCGGCGCCCGGGCGTGCCGGCGCGCCCGGGGCCCGGCGCGCCCGCCCGCGGGTCCCGGGGCGAGCCGAGACCCGGGACGGCACCCGGTAGCATGGCCCGTGGTGCCGCCGACGGTGGCCCGGGGGTCGGAGGTAGGTCACGCCGGGGAGCGGCCGGGACGATGAGCGATCGCATCCAGTGGATGAGCACCAAGGAGGCGGCCGAGCACCTCGGTGTCACCTTGCGGAGCCTCTACCGCTTCATCGACGAGGGGTCGCTGCCCGCCTACCGGTTCGGCCGGGTCATCAGGCTGAAGCAGGACGACGTGGAGCACTTCATCGAGACGTGCCGCATCGAGCCGGGCAGCCTGGAGCACCTGTACCCCGAGCTGAAGGGGGCTCCGGCCCGTGGCGCGGCCCTGGACGACTGAGCCGGCCGGCGGGCCGGGCCGCCGTGGCCGGCGGCGCGGGTAACGTCGAGCCCGTGCCACCGGACCCCGCCCCCGTGCCCTCCGACTGCCTGTTCTGCGGCATCGTCGCCGGGACCACCCCGGCCGACGTGGTGGGCCGCAGCGAGCACGGCGTCGCCTTCCGCGACATCAACCCGCAGGCGCCCGTGCACGTCCTGGTGGTGCCGGTCCGCCACATCGACCACGCGGCGGCGGTCACGGCGTCGGACGGGGGCGTGCTGGCCGACCTGTTCGTCCTGGCGCGGCAGGTGGCGGAGGCCGAGGGGGTGGCCGACAGCGGGTTCCGGCTGGTGGCGAACGTCGGCGAGGACGCCGCCAACTCGGTGCCGCACCTCCACCTCCACGTCATCGGCGGCCGGCGCCTCGGCTGGCCGCCGGGCTGAGCCGGCATGCGGCCGGCGGGCGCGCCACCCGGCCGGGCTGGCTGGTAGCCTGGCACGTGAGCGCCAGTGTCCCCTACCCAGGTAAAGATCCTCGTCCCCGGCAACCACCTCATGATCGGGCTGCTCGGTGAGCGCGACGAGCTGCTTCGCCTGGTGGAGCAGGCGTTCCCCGACGCCCGCATCGTCGTTCGGGGCAACGAGATCGCCGTCGACGGTGCCGACGCCGAGCGCGTGGGCAGGCTCTTCGACGAGCTGGTCACCCTGCTGGGGCAGGGCCATCGCCTCGACGCCGCCGACGTCGGCCGGACCATCGCCATGGTGAAGGACGACGTGAGCCCCGCCGAGGTCCTGACCACGGAGCTGCTGCGGTCGGCCAGGGGCCGGACGGTACGCCCGAAGACCGCCGGGCAGAAGCGGTACACCGACGCCATCGGGACCAACGTGGTCACCTTCGGGATAGGCCCGGCCGGCACCGGCAAGTCCTACCTGGCCGTCGCGCTGGCGGTGCAGGCGCTCCAGGACCACCAGGTCGAGCGCATCATCCTCACCCGGCCGGCGGTCGAGGCCGGCGAGCGCCTGGGGTTCCTGCCCGGCGACATCATGGCCAAGGTCGACCCGTACCTGCGGCCGCTGTACGACGCGCTCTACGACCTGGTGGGGCCGGACGGCGCGCAGCGCCTGCTCGAGCGCGGGACGGTCGAGGTGGCCCCGCTCGCCTTCATGCGGGGCCGCACGCTGAACCGGAGCTTCATCATCCTCGACGAGGCGCAGAACACCACGCCCGAGCAGATGAAGATGTTCCTGACCCGCATCGGCTTCGGCTCCAAGGCCGTGGTGACCGGCGACGTCACGCAGGTGGACGTGACGGGCGGCCGGTCGGGGCTGAGCGGGCTCCGTGCCGTGCTGGGCGGCGTCGACGGCGTCGCCTTCGTCCACCTCGACAACCGCGACGTGGTCCGCCACCGCATCGTCGCCGACATCGTCGCGGCCTACGAGGCAGCCGACCTGGCGGCGGCGGACGAGCCCGACCGACGCGCCGCGGGCGAGGCGAGGCCGGTCCGTGCCCGTTGACGTCTTCGCCGCCGACGAGCAGTCGGACCGCGAGGTCGACGTCGAGCGCTGGGCCGCGCTCGTGCGCGACGTCCTGCAGGCGGAGGGGGTGCGCGTCGACACCGAGGTGTCACTGCTGTTCGTCGACGAGGCGTCGATCGCCGAGCTGAACGAGCGCTTCCTCGGGCGCAGCGGGCCGACCGACGTGCTGGCGTTCCCCATCGACGACGACCCGTCGCCCGCCGGCCGCTCGCCGGACCAGGGCGGCACGGGGCCCGGCGGGCTCCCGGTCGACGACGAGGTGCCGAGCCTGATGGGCGACGTGGTCATCTGCCCGGTGGTGGCCGCCCGCAACGCGGCGGAGCACGAGGTCACCGTCGACGACGAGATCGCCCTGCTGGTGGTCCACGGCGTCCTCCACCTCCTCGGCATGGACCACGAGGACGAGGTCGAGGCGCAGCACATGGAGCGGCGCGAGCAGGAGCTGCTCGACCGGTTCCACCGCCGGAGGGGCTGACGGTGGCCACAGCCGGCGCCCTCGCCGTCACCGGCGCCGAGTGGGGGATGCTCGGCGCGGTGGTGGTGCTCGTCGCCGTCTCGGTCCTCCTCGCGCTGGCCGAGACGAGCCTGGTGCGCACCAGCCGGGCCCGGGCCCTGGCGCTGCTGGAGGAAGGCCGTCGCGGCGCCCGCCAGCTGGTCGACCTGGTGGAGCGGCCCGAGCGCTTCCTCAGCGCGGTGCTGCTCATGGTCCTCGTCAGCCAGCTCGTCGTCGCCACCCTCGTCGGCATCCTGGCCGAGCGGTGGTTCGGCGGCTGGGGCGTGGCCGTGGCGACCGTCTTCGAGGTCGTCGTCCTGTTCGTCGTGGCGGAGGCGCTGCCGAAGAACTGGGCCGTCCAGAACCCCGACCGCTCGGCGCTGTTCGCCGCGCCCCTGGTGGCGGCGCTCGTCGGGCTCTGGCCGGTGCGCACGGCCTCCTCCGGCCTGGTGGCGCTGGCAGCCATGCTGAGCGGCAACCGGGGCCGCCAGGCTGCCGTGAGCGAGTCGGAGCTGCTCGCCATGGCCGACGTCGCCGTCGAGGAGCAGGTGATCGAGCGCGAGGAGCGGGCCCTCATCCACTCGATCATCGAGTTCGGCGACACCGTGGTCCGCGAGGTGATGGTCCCGCGCCCGGACATGCGGACCGTCGAGGCGGGACTGACGGTCGCCGAGGCGCTCGGCGTGGCGCTCGACGCCGGCTACAGCCGGCTCCCCGCGTTCGAGGGCAACGTCGACGACGTCGTCGGGGTCGCCTACGTGAAGGACCTGGCCCGCGCCGAGCGGGCCGGGCGCGGTGGAGCCCAGGTCCGCGACGTGGTGCGGCCGGCCCACTTCGTCCCCGAGACCAAGCGCGTCGCCGGGCTCATGCGCGAGATGCAGGAGCGCACCTTCCACCTTGCCGTGGTGGTCGACGAGTACGGGGGCACGGCCGGGCTCGTCACGCTCGAGGACCTGATCGAGGAGCTCGTCGGCGAGATCGTGGACGAGTACGACGTGGAGGAGCCGCCCCTGGTGCGCACGGGCGGCGGCGCGCTCTCGGTGTCGGGGCGCCTCACGGTCGACGCGCTGAACGAGGCGCTCGGCGCCGACCTCCCGACCGGCACGTGGGACACGGTGAGCGGCCTGCTGTTCGACGAGCTCGGCAGGGTGCCGGCGCTCGGGGACAGCGTGGAGGTCGCCGGCTACCGGCTGACGGCCGAGCGGGTACAGGGCAACCGCGTGGGCCGGGTGGCCGTGCTCCCGCTGGACGGCGGCCCCGCAG
>JAJZYI010000080.1 GCA_021798135.1 Actinomycetes bacterium
ACGGACGGCGGGCCGTGCAGCGAGGCTCGGGTCCGCCCCTCGCCGCCGGCGTCGGCGAGACGCCTGGCGCGCCCCGCGGCGACACCCTGCGTCTCCGGGTCGCCCGCGCCGGCGCCACTCCGCGCCTCGGCCCTGCCGGCCAGCCGGCCGGCGGCGGCGACCGCCGCCCGGTACACGGTCAGGTGGTCGGCGACCATGCGGGCCGCGGAGAACCGGCGCTCGGCCACCGCCCGGCACTGCGAGCGGTCGAGCTGACCGACGGCGTGCAGGGCGGCCACCAGCGACGCGTGGTCGGTGCAGACGAAGCCGGTCCTGCCGTGGTCCACCAGCTCGGGCAACGAGCCTCGGTCGGAGGCGACGACGGGCGTGCCGCACGCGAGCGCCTCGGGCACGACCATCCCGAACGGCTCGTCCCACTGCACCGGGTCGAGCAGGCAGCACGCGTCGCCGAGCAGCGCCACCTTGGCGGGCCGGTCCACCTCGCCCACGTACTCGACGTTCCCGCCGAGCAGCGGGGCGATGACCTCGTCGAAGTACCGGCGCTCGGCGGGCTCGCCCATCTTCGCCGCTATCCGCAGCGGCATGCCTGCGTCGCGTGCCGCGGCGATCGCCCGGTCGATGCCCTTGTCGGGGTGCATGCGCCCCACGAACAGGGCGTACCCCCCGCGACCGGCACCGACCGGGATCCCGTCGACGTCGATGCCGTGGTGGACGACCCCGGCCAGGGGCATGCCGGCCGCCGTGCCCGCCTGGTGGTGCGAGATGGCGATCACGCCGACGCGATCGGCCACGGCGGCGTAGATCGGCGCGAGCTCGGGACCGAACGGACCGTGGTTGGTGGCGACGACGGCGAGCCCGGGCAGCCCGGCCCCGTACAGCGGGCCGACCACGGTGTGGTCGTGGACGACGTCGACACCGGCGCCGCGCAGCGCGCGATAGCCCTCCACCACCTGGCGCGCCTCGTCCACCACTCCGCCAGCGCCGATGCCCACCGCGCGAGGGTGGCACCAGCGGCGCTCGACCGGGCACGTCGAGTCACCGGTGGTGAACAGCACGACCCGATGGCCCGCGGCGACGAGCCCTCGGGCCAGCGCGTCCAGCACGTTCTCGGTACCGCCGTACGCCGCCGGGGGGACCGGGAGCCAGGGCGGCGCCAGGATGCCCACGGTGAGCGGCCGGGCCGCTGGCAGGGGCTGGGCACCGCCAGGGTGCGAACCCCCCGCGTCGGCGGCGAGCACGCGGGACCAAGGGCGTGACGGCGGTGGCTCGGCCATGGCGCGATGATGCGCCGGGTCCCCCCGGCACAGCAGAGGCGAACGACCCGATCGCGTGCCGCCGCCGACGAGCCGCCGTGGACGAGGCGCGGCGAGCGACCGCCACCGCTCCGGCGGCGACAGCGGTCGCCGCCAGGGACCTTCGACCCTGGGCGCCGTGGCCCCGTCGACGCACGATGGTCGCATGTGGAGCGACGAGCACGGATCCGAGGTGCTGGTGCTGGCCGAGTGCCGGCGACTCCTGGCGCTCGGGGCCAAGCAGGGGCTGCACGGGCACCTGGGGGTCGCCGGGCAGGGCGCGCCGGTCGTGCTCCCGGTCGACTACACCATGGACGGGCCGGACATCGTCGTGCAGATCGGCGACGGCCTCTTCCAGACCATCCTGGAGCACGGCCTGGTGGCGTTCCTGGTCGACGGCGTGGACAACGGCAGGGTGTGGAGCGTCCTGGTGCGGGGCTACTCGTCACCGGTCGACCACGTCGAGGCAGGATCGGAGGCGCCCCATCCGCGTGTGCTCGCCCCCGGCCGTCGGCTCGTCAAGATCCGCAGCGACGTCGTGACCGGCCGGCGGTTCCACCCGGCTCCGGCCACGACGGCGCAGGCCTCCGCGTGACCGAGCCGCCCGGCGACACCCCGGGGAGCGGGGACGGGGCGCCCTCCCGGGCGCCGGCGTCCGCCACGCTCGTCGGCACGCCCCCTGGCACTCGTGGAGCCACCGTCGGAGACCGACCCGCCCCGACCGGGCGCGGCGCGCCCGAGGTCCCGGTCGGCAGGCGCGCACCTGCCGAGGTCCTGTCGCGCGGCGCGCCTGCACCCGCCGACGTCCCACCGGGCGGCGAACCTGCACCCGCCGACGTCCCACCGGGCACCGAGCCCGCACCTGCCGACGTCCTGCCGGGCGGCGCGCCCGCACCCGTCGACGTCGCGCCAGGCGACGAGCCCGCACCCGTCGACGTCCTGCTGTCCGACGGCTCCACCGCTCGCGTGCGGCGAGCGGCTCGCGGCGACCGCACGGCCATCGCCGCCTTCCACCGGGACCTCGCCGCCAAGGCGTCGGCCCTCGGCTCCCACGGGCTCCCGCTGGGCACCGGCGGAGGCGACCTGGACCGCCTGACGGCAGGCGACCCCTCGCACCCGGCGCTGGTGGCCGAGCGCGACGGCAGGGTCGTCGCCCTGGCGGAGTACCACCGGGCGCTCGGCGCCGACGACGCCGAGGTGGCGTTCGTCGTCGACGAGGCCTTCCGGCGGCGCGGCCTGGGCACGCTGCTCCTGGAGCACCTGGCCAGCCTGGGCCGCCACCACGGCGTCCGCCGCTTCGTCGCCGACACGCTGGCGACCAACACCGCCATGCTGGCGGTGCTGCGCAACGCCGGCTTCGCCGCCATGCGGCACACGGCGGACGGCGTGACACGGGTCGTCCTCGACATCGCCCCGTCGGCCGACGCGGTGGGCGCCGCCGAGCGCCGGGACACGCTGGCCGTGGTCCGCTCCATGGAGCGCCTGCTGCGCCCCCGGTCCGTCGCGGTCGTCGGCGCGTCCCGGCGCCCGGGCTCCATCGGCCACGAGCTGGTGCGCAACCTGGTGTCCGGCGGCTTCCAGGGCCCGGTGTTCCCCGTGAACCCGAAGGCTCGGGCCATCGCCAGCCTGATGTGCTGGCCATCGATCACCGACATCCCCGACGACGTCGACCTCGCCGTGATCGCCGTTCCGGCCCCGCTGGTCGCCGACGCGGTCCGGTCCTGCGGCGCCAAGGGCGTCGGTGCACTCGTCGTGGTGTCGTCGGGGTTCGCCGAGACCGGCCCGTCCGGCGTGAGCGCCCAACGCGAGCTGACGGCGCTCGCCCACGAGCTCGGCATGCGGCTCATCGGCCCCAACTGCTTCGGCGTCGTCGACACCGATCCCGACGTCTCGATGAACGCGACCTTCGCTCCGGACCCGCCGCTGCGCGGCAGCGTCGGCTTCGCCTCGCAGTCCGGCGGGCTCGGCATCGCCATCCTGGCCGAGTCGCGGGCCCGGGGCATCGGGCTGTCGAGCTTCGTGTCGATGGGGAACAAGGCCGACGTGAGCGGCAACGACCTGCTGCTGTGGTGGGAGCAGGATCCGTCGACCGCCGTCGTGCTGCTCTACCTGGAGTCGTTCGGCAACCCGCGCCGCTTCGCCCGCCTCGCTCGGCGCATCGGGCGGACCAAGCCGATCGTGGCGGTGAAGGCGGGCCGGACTCGCGCCGGTGCCGCCGCGGCGGCATCGCACACCGCAGCGCTGGCCAGCTCCGAGCAGGCCGTCGCCGCGCTCTTCCGCCAGAGCGGGGTGGTGCGGGTCGACACGGTCGAGGAGCTGTTCGACGTGAGCGAGCTGCTGGCCCACCAGCCGCTGCCCGGCGGCTGCCGGCTCGGCATCGTCACGAACGCCGGCGGTCCCGGCGTGCTGGCCGCAGACGCCTGCGCCGGGCACGGCCTGCAGGTGCCGGCGCTGCGGGCGGGCACCCAGCGGACGCTTCGGGCCGTGCAGCCCGACGCCGGCAGCGTGCACAACCCGGTCGACCTCGGGTCGTCGGCACCGCCGGACGCCTACCGCCAGGCCGTGGAGCTCCTGGTCGGGACCGGCGAGGTCGACGCGCTGCTGGTCGTCTTCACGCCTCCCCTGGTGACCCGGGCCGAGGACGTCGCCCGGGCCGTGGCCGGCGCGACTGCGGCGGCCCGTGCGGACGGTGCCGAGGTCCCCGTCGTCGCCACGTTCCTCGGCACCGGCAGCGGACGCGACGCGCTCCGGGCCGCCCAGCCACCGATCCCCTGCTTCACGTACCCGGAGACGGCGGTCCGCGCCCTGGCCCACGCCGTCCGCTACGCGCGCTGGCGGTCCGCGCCCGTCGCCGAGCCGAAGCCGCTCCCCCGGGTCGACCCCAACGACGGGCGGAGGCGCCTGGCCGCCGCACGCCCGCCGGCGAAGGACGGCGGCGCGTCCGGCGCCACCTGGCTCACCGGCGAGCCGGCCATGGGCGTGCTCGGCGCCTTCGGCATCGCCACCCAGCCGACCAGGGACGTCGCCGACGCGGCAGCCGCCGCCGAGGCGGCCCGGTCGATCGGCCTCCCGGTCGCGCTCAAGGCGCTGGGCCCGACCGTCGTCCACAAGAGCGACGTGGGCGGCGTCCGCCTGCACCTGGCGGACACCGACGCCGTGCGCACGGCGTACGCGGCGATGGCGAGCGCGGTCGGCCCGGCCATGACCGGAGCCTCGGTGCAGGCCATGGCCGGCGACGGCGTGGAGATGATCGTCGGGTTCGTCCAGGATCCCCAGTTCGGGCCCGTCGTCCTGGTCGGGATGGGAGGCACCACGGTCGAGCTGCTCGGCGACCACCGCGTCGGGCTCGCCCCACTCGCCGAGGAGGAAGCCCGCGACCTGGTGCTCGGCCTGCGAGGCGCCCCGCTGCTCACCGGCTTCCGCGGCTCCGCACCGCTCGCCGTCGACGCGCTGGTCGACGTCGTCGTCCGAATGGGCAGGCTGGCGGAAGACCTCCCCGAGATCCAGGAGGCCGACTGCAACCCCGTGCTCGTCACCGCGGAGGGAGCGGTCGTCCTCGACACCAGGCTGCGGCTGGCGGGCCACCCGGTCGCGCCCGACGACGACCGGCGTCACCTGCCGTGACGCGCCCGGACCGCGCCCCGCCCACAGCACGCGAGCCACCGGCCGGGCCCTGCCCGCGATCGCTGCTCGCCGCACCGGCACGGCCGGCCCGACCGGCACCCCCGGCCTGGTCACCGGCACCGTCCGCCCTACCGGCACCGGAGCCGCCGACGCCAGGTCCGTCGCAGCAGGAAGGGCCGTCGCAGCAGGAAGGACAGCCGCAGCAGGAAGGACAGCCGTGGAACCGCCGCTGGTTCGCGACATCATGGTGACCGCCGTGGTGACGCTCGATCCCGGCGACACCGTTCGGCGGGCCGTCGAGGTGCTCCTGCACAACGACGTGGGCGGCGCGCCGGTGGTGGACGCCGACGGCAGGCTGGTGGGGCTGCTCGAGGACGACGACCTGCTCGTGCGCGAGGGAAGCGTCCACGTCCCGAGCGTCCTGTCGCTCTTCCTGGAGCACAGCTCCTCGTTCCCCCCGCCCTCCGTCCGGCTCTTCGACATGGAGCTGCGCAAGGCGTTCGGCACGACCGTCCGGGAGCTCATGGACGGCGACCCCGCCACCTGCACCGAGGACGAGGCCGTCGAGACCGTGGCCACCCGCATGCACGACGGCCGGATCCGGCGCCTGCCGGTCGTGCGCGACGGGCTGCTCGTCGGCATCGTCGCCCGCCGCGACCTGCTGAGGCTCCTCGAGCGCCACCTGGCCGATGGCCCGCCGGCGTGATCCGACCGGGCGACCGCCCGTTCGGGACGACCCCGTCGTCCGGCCCGCTGCCGTGCCCCCGCCCGCTTCGGACGCGACCACCGCTGGCCCGGTGCCGGCGGAGGGCGCCGGGCTCCCGGCCCGGATCGGCGAGCGCCTGCCGTTCGACCCGGCGTGGTGCCTCGTCGTCGCCGAGCCAGGCGGCGGCGCCGCCGACGCGCTCGGTGACGAGCTCGACGAGCAGAGCGAGAGGTCCCAGGTGACCGAGAGCCTCCTCACCGTGGCCGACGGCGTGATCGGGACGCGCGGCGTCCTCGAGGAGGATGCCGGCGACGGCGCCGTCGTCGCTGCCGGGCTCTACCAGCCGGCCGGGGGTGTGGGCGAGCGCCTGGTGCCGATGCCGTCGTGGTGCCGGCTCGACACCGCCACCCGGGCTGCACCCGGCCGGCGGGTCCTCGACCTGCGCGACGGCCTGCTCACGCGTGAGGCCGGCGGCCCTGCCGGCGGCTCCACGGGCAGCGACGTCGTGCTGCGGACCGCCCGCTTCGCCTGCATCGCCCGGCCGGGCACGGCCGTGCTCGCTGCCGCCATGGGGTCCGACCCGAGCCCGCCGGACAACCAGCCGGCCGGGACGGCAGCGGCGGACGACAGCCAGGTCTTCACCTCACCGGCCGGAGGCGGTGTCGCCCGGTCGACCCGGACGTCGTGGGTCCACGATGCCACGTCGGCGGCAGCCGCGACGGCGGGCGAGCTCGGCGACCCCCCAGGCGACCCCGCCGCCACTGGCGGCACCACCACCGCCGGCACCGCCACCGTCGGCGCCACCACCGCCACCACCACCACCGCCGACGCCACCGGCGTCACCCCGGGCTCCGGCGCGGCCACCGCTCCCGGGGGCCGGGAGCTGCTCCGGGTGGCCTGCCATGCCGTCGACCCGGTGCACCCGCCCGACACCGCCAGCGCCGAGGCTTCGCTGGCTGCGGCCACGTCGGCCGGCGGCCGTGCCCTGCTGGCCGAGCAGCGCCGCGCCTGGCAGCGCCGATGGGCGGCGGCGGACGTCGCCGTCCCCGCCGACCCCCGCACCACGTTGGCCGCCCGCTTCGCCATCTTCCACGTCCTGTCGTCGGCCGCCCGGACGGGCGAGGCCGCCGTCGGCGCTCGGGGGCTCACCGGGCCCGCCTACGCGGGCCACGTGTTCTGGGACACCGAGGCCTTCGTGCTGCCGGTGCTCGCCGCCGTGGACGCGGCAGGAGCTCGCGCCGTGCTGGAGTACCGGATCCGGCGGCTGGGCGCGGCGCGCCGCGCCGCTGCCGCGTGCGGACGGGCCGGGGCCCGGTTCCCCTGGGAGTCCGCCAGCACCGGTGCCGACGTCACGCCCCGCTGGGGCCTCGACCAGCGCGGCGTGGTGGTCCCCATCCACACCGGCGAGCGCGAGGAGCACGTGACGGCGGACGTCGCCTGGGCGGCGTGGCACTATGCGGCCTGGCAGGGAAGCTGGGACTTCCTGCACGGCAGGGGGCGGCCGCTCCTGGTCGAGACCGCCCGCTACTGGGCCAGCCGCGTGGCGTGGGACGCCTCGGGCCGAGCCCACGTCGACGGCGTGATCGGTCCGGACGAGTACCACGAGCACGTCGACGACAACGCCTTCACCAACCTGATGGCCCGGGCCAACCTTCGCAGGGCGGCCGACCTGGTCGAGCGGACCGGTCCCAGCCCTTCGGAGGCGGACGAGGCGGAGGCGTGGCGCCGCACGGCGGACGCGCTCGTCGACGGGCTCGACCCCGCCACCGGCCGGTACGAGCAGTTCGCCGGCTTCGACCGCCTGGAGCACCTGCCGGTCGCCGCCCTCGGGACGCCGCCCCTGGCCGCCGACCTGGTGCTCGACCCCGACCGGCTCGCCGCCACCACGATCCTGAAGCAGGCGGACGTGCTCATGGCGCACCTCCTCGTGCCCGAGGAGACCGCCCCCGGCTCGCTCGCCGCCAACCTCGACCACTACCTGCCGTTCACGGCGCACGGCAGCTCGCTGTCGCCGGCGGTGCACGCCACGCTCCTTGCCCGGGCCGGTCGCAGCGACGAGGCCCTGGAGCTGCTCGACGTCGCCACCGCCATCGACCTGCACGACCTCACCCAGACGACCGGAGGCGGGCTGCACCTGGCCAACCTGGCCGGCGTGTGGCGGGTCCTGGTCCAGGGGTTCGCCGGCGTGGCCGTCCGCAGCCCCGACGACCGCGCGCTGACGGTGGAGCCCCGCCTGCCGGCGCGGTGGCCGGAGCTGCGGGTGTCGGTGCGCTGGCACGGTCGCACCGTGCACCTCCGGTGCCGCCACGACGGCGCGCACGTCGCCTGCGACCGCCCGGTCGACGTCGACGTCCACGGCACCCGCGCGCACGTGGAGCCCCCGGGGAGGTGGGTGGGGTGACCGCCGCCACTCCGGAGCGGCACCTGCACGTCCTGTGCGAGGAGCCCGGCGACGTGACCCGCTGGCACGTGGTGGTGGAGAGCGTGGCGACCCTGGTCGAGGCGTCCGCCGTGGTGCACGCCGGTCCGTGCGGCCCGCAGCAGGCGCGGGACCAGGCGATCCTGGAGCGCGCGGCGTCCTTGGCGGGTCCCGTGCTCGTGCTGCCGAGCGCGTCGTCCGCCGGCACCGCGCCGGCCGCCACCCGGCGCGTCCTCGCCCCGATCGACCGCACGCCGGCCGAGCATCGGGTGCTCGCCCCGCTGCTGCGGCGGGCCGAGTCGATGGGCCTGGAGCTCGAGGAGATCCACGTGCTCGCCGGGCCGGCACGGCCACCCATGTGGGAGGGACCGGGCCACCATGCAGAGGCCTGGTTCGACCAGCTCCGGCGCCACCACCAGGTGGGCGACGCCACGGTGGCGGTGCGCAGCGGCGAGCCCGCCGCCGCCATCCGGGCCGCGGCGCCGCGGTCCGACCTGCTCCTCGTCTGCTGGAACGGCGACGCCGCCCGGGGCCGGGCGCTCGTCCTGCGCAGCCTGCTGCGCCACGCCCGCCAGCCGCTGCTGCTGGTGTGCCTCCGGCCTGCTGCCGGCGGCGGACCGGAGGCGGGCGCAGGACCGGCGGGCCAGCCGGACCGGCACGGACCGGAGGAAGCGGGAACGGCGACCAGGGGGGAGGACCCCACATGACACCCGAGGAGCTCGAGCAGATCGACGCCTGGTGGCGAGCGGCGAACTACCTGTCCGTGGGACAGATCTACCTGATGGCGAACCCCCTGCTGGGCGAACCCCTCCGGCCCGAGCACGTGAAGCCCAGGCTGCTGGGCCACTGGGGCACCACGCCGGGGATCAACCTCGTGTACACGCACCTCAACCGCGTCATCAAGGCCCGCGACCTGGACATGATCTTCGTGTGCGGCCCCGGGCACGGCGGGCCGGCGCTGGTCGCCCAGACCTGGCTCGAGGGCAGCTACACCGAGCGCTTCCCCGACATCGGCCAGGACCACTCCGGCATGGCCCGGCTGTTCCGGCAGTTCTCGTTCCCCGGCGGCATACCGTCGCACGCCGCCCCCGAGACCCCCGGGTCGATCAACGAGGGAGGCGAGCTCGGGTACTCGCTCCTGCACGCCACCGGTGCCGCCTTCGACCAGCCGGAGCTGGTGGTCGCGTGCGTCGTCGGCGACGGCGAGGCCGAGACCGGCCCGCTGGCGACCTCGTGGCACGCGCCGACGTTCCTGGACCCGGCCACCGACGGCGCCGTGCTCCCGATCCTGCACCTGAACGGCTACAAGATCGCCAACCCGACCGTCCTGGCCCGGCTTCCCGAGGGCGACCTGCTGGACCTCCTGTCAGGCCACGGCTGGGCGCCGGTCGTGGTGGCGGGGTCCGAGCCGCTCGACGTCCACCGG
This sequence comes from Actinomycetes bacterium, assembly GCA_021798135.1. Taxonomy (GTDB): domain Bacteria; phylum Actinomycetota; class Acidimicrobiia; order Acidimicrobiales; family UBA8190; genus JAJZYI01. Next base: position 9,468 of record JAJZYI010000080.1, read on the forward strand.
GCGCTGGCCGAGGCCCTCGACCGCGCCCTCGACGAGATCGCCGCCATCCAGGGTGCCGCTCGCCGCCCCGGGGCGCAGCCGTCGGACCGGCCGCGGTGGCCGTTGATCGTGCTGCGCACCCCGAAGGGCTGGACCGGCCCGGTGAGCGTCGACGGGCTCCCCGTCGAGGGCACGTGGCGGGCGCACCAGGTGCCGCTGGACGCGGTGCGGACCAACCCGGACCACCTCGCCCAGCTGGAGGGCTGGCTGCGCAGCTACCGGCCCCAGGAGCTGTTCGACGCCGACGGCCGGCCCCGACCCGAGGTGATCGGGTCGCCGCCGGCCGGCGACCGCCGGATGGGCGCGAACCCCCACGCCAACGGCGGCCTGGGGGCGACCCGCCTGGACCTGCCGGCGCTGGCTCCGTACGCGGTCGAGGTCCCGGCCCCCGGGGCCGTCACGGCGTCGGCGACCGCGACGCTGGGCGTCTGGCTGCGAGACGTGGTGGCCGAGAACCGGGGCAGGTTCCGGGTGTTCGGCCCCGACGAGACCGTCTCCAACCGGCTCGGCGCCGTCCTCGAGGCGACCGACCGGGCCTGGGAGGCGCAACGCCTGCCGGGCGACGACCACCTCGCCCCCGGCGGCCAGGTCGTGGAGGTGCTGTCCGAGCACTGCTGCCAGGGCTGGCTCGAGGGGTACACCCTCACCGGACGGCACGGCATCTTCAACTGCTACGAGGCGTTCGTGCACATCGTCGACTCCATGTTCAACCAGCACGCGAAGTGGCTGAAGACCAGCGCGGCGATCCCCTGGCGCGCGCCGGTGCCGAGCCTCACGTACCTGCTGTCGTCACACGTGTGGCGCCAGGACCACAACGGCTTCTCCCACCAGGATCCCGGGTTCATCGACCACGTCGTCAACAAGAAGGCCGAGGTGGTGCGCGTCTACCTGCCGCCCGACGCCAACTGCCTGCTGTCGACCATGGACCACTGCCTGCGGACCCGCCAGTACGTCAACGTGGTGGTGGCCGGGAAGAACCACGAGCCGGCGTGGCTCACGATGGACCAGGCCGCCGCGCACTGCGCCCGGGGTATCGGCACGCTCGACTTCGCCTGCTCCGACGCCGAGGGACTCCCGGACGTCGTGCTCGGCTGCGCCGGCGACGTGCCCACCCTCGAGGCGCTGGCCGCAACCGACCTGCTGCGCCTCAACCTGCCCGACCTGCGCGTGCGCGTGGTCAACGTCGTCGACCTGATGCGCCTGCAGCCCCCCAGCGAGCACCCCCACGGGCTGCCGGACGCCGAGTACGACGCGCTGTTCCCCCCGGGGGTGCCCACCGTCTTCGCGTTCCACGGCTACCCGTGGCTGATCCACCGCCTCACCTATCGGCGGGCCAACCACGACGGCCTCCACGTCCGGGGCTACAAGGAGGAGGGCACGACCACCACGCCGTTCGACATGGTGATGCGCAACGACATCGACCGCTTCCACCTGGTGATGGACGTCATCGACCGGGTGCCCTCCCTCGGCCCGGCGGCCGCGCACCTGCGCCAGGCGATGGTCGACCGCCGCCAGGCCGCGCGCGAGCACACCCGGGCGTTCGGCGAGGACGACCCGGACGTGTCGGGATGGACTTGGCACCGATGCGCCTCCTGACGGTGAACGCCGGGTCGTCGTCGACCAAGTGCTCGGTGCTCGACGACGACACGACGGTGCTGCGGCGCCAGCTCCCCGGGCCCCCCAGCAAGGCGACGGGCGACGACATCGGCGAGCTCGTGCGCCAGCACGAGCCCAAGGCCACGGTGCACCGCATCGTCCACGGCGGGTCGCGCTGGCGGCGGGCCGTCATCGTCGACGCCGCGGTGGAGGCCGACGTGGCCGCGCTCGCCGAGCTGGCGCCGCTGCACAACCCGGCGGGGCTCGCCCTCCTCGACCACGTCCGGCAGCTCGCCCCTCGCCTGCCGGCCGTCGCCTGCTTCGACACGTCGTTCTTCGCCGACCTCCCCGACGAGGCGGCGCGCTACGCGGTGCCCGAGGACTGGCGGCGCCACCTCGGCATCCGGCGGTACGGGTTCCACGGGCTGTCCCACGCCTGGGCGTCGCGCCACGCGGCGGAGCTCGTCGGGTCCGGCCTGCGGGAGCTCCGCATCGTGAGCGCCCACCTCGGTTCGGGCGCCTCGCTGGCGGCCGTCGACCGGGGCCGGCCCGTCGACACCACCATGGGCTACACCCCGCTGGACGGGCTGGTGATGGCCACCCGGCCCGGCACGCTCGACCCGGGCATCGTCACCGCGGTCGCCCGCCACACGGGGTGGAGCGCCGACGAGCTCGACGACCGCCTGGAACGCCGCTGCGGCCTGCTGGCGCTGGCCGGCACCCCGGACCTGGCTGCCGTCATCGAGCGGAGCCACCAGGGCGACCCCATCGCCACCAGCGCCTTCGCCGTCTACCTCCACCGCCTGCGCGGGGCCATCGGTGCCATGGCGGCGACCATGGGCGGCGTCGACGTGCTCGTCTTCACCGGCGGGGCCGGTGAGGCGTCGGCCGAGCTGCGGGCCGCGGCGTGCGACCGGCTGGGGTTCCTCGGGCTCCAGGTCGACCCGGCCCGCAACGACGCGACCGGCGACCGCCTGGTCTCCCCCCGGCGCCAGCCGGCCGTCGCCGTGGTCGCCGCCCGCGAGGACCTGGAGATGGCGCGCCAGGCCCGGACCGCCCTGAACCGGCGGTCGAGGCGCCGGCCGTG
>JAJZYI010000081.1 GCA_021798135.1 Actinomycetes bacterium
GGCCCGCTCGCGCTCGGCGACGTGCCCGGCCAGGCGGCGCTCCACGTCGGCCAACCGGTCGACCAGCACCGACTGGCGCTCGGCCAGCCCGGCCCGGCGGACCTCGAGCTCGCGCCGGGCGTCCGCCACCCGGGCGCGGCGCTCCGCCAGCCGGCGCCGCGCCTGCTCGGCCTCGTCGATGGCGGCCGTGGCCCGCTCGGCCGCCGCCTGCAGCTCGGGCAGCCGCTCCTCGATCCCGCGCAGCCTGGCGGCATCGCGCTCGACCCGCTCGGCGGCCTCGTCACGGTGGCGGACCGACTCCGCCAGCTCCTCGTCGGCCGCCGACACCTGGCGGTCCAGGCGGCCGAGGGCGAGCTCCACCGCCTGGCGGCGGTCACCCGCCCGCTCCACCTCGTGCGCGGCTCGGCGTGCGGCGTCGGCGGCCGCCGCGGCCCGTTCCCGGCACGCCGCGAGCACACCTGCAGCCGCCTCCGCCGCGCCACCGGCGCGCTGCGCCGCCGACGCCGCCTCGTCGGCCGCCGCCTGCGTGGCGACGGCGTCACCGGCCTGGAGCTTCCACCCCGTCGGGGCGAAGCGCCCGCCGGCGCGCGTCACGACCGTCAGGCCCGGGTGCGCCAGGGCCACCTCGGCGGCGTCCTCCCAGCTCCCCGCCACGGCGACGGCGTCGCCCACCAGCGCCTGCACCACCGCCGACACCGCGGGGGTCCGTCCGCGCACGTGGGCGGCGACGCGCTCGGTGCCCGGCGGCGCCGGCACCGGACCCCCGGCCCCCGCCGGCACCACGACCGTCCCGGGGACCCCGCGCTCCTGCAGTCGCCGCAGCGCTGCCCGTGCCGGCTCCACCCCGTCGGCGACCAGCGCCGCCAGCGCGGCGCCCGCGGCGGCCTCGAAGGCGAGGCGCCAGCCGGCGTCGACGTCCACCGAGTCGGCGACGAGACCGAGCACGCCCGGCAGGTCGGCGACGGCGTCGAGCCCCGCAGCCCCCCGGGCCTCCTCGACGGCGCGGGCGAGGGCCTCGGCGCGCGCCTCCAGCCGGTGCCGCTCGCGCTCGGCCGCCGCGAGCGCCGCCTCGGCCTGCGCGACCGCCTCGGCCGCCTCGGCCTGCGCGACCGCGGCGGCGGCCGCGGTGTCCGCCAGCACGGGGGCCGTCGCCTGCAGCTCGTCGCGCTCGGCCGCGAGCTGGTCGCGCTCGGCCGCGAGGCCGGCACGGCGCTGCTCGACGGCCGACAGCCGCTCCTGCAGCCGGGCGAGCGCCGCCCGCTCCCGGTCGACCCCCTGGCGCAGGGGCTCGGCCTCGCTGCGGGCGCGGCGGTAGGCGTCCTGCACGGCCTGCAGCTCGCCCGTCTCGACCGAAGCCGTCCCGGCAGCCTCGGCCTCCACCGCGGCCTCGTCGGCGGCCACCTGGTCGGCGACCGGGCCCAGCTCCTCGGTCTCCGCCCGCGCGGCGGCCAGGTCGGCGCCGAGCCGGGCGGCCTCGGCCTCGAGCGTCGAGACCACGTCGGTGTCCGCGGCCGCCTCGAGCGCCCGGGCCACCGAGCGACGGCGCTCGGCGAGCACCGCGCCCAGGCCCCGACACCGCTCGGCGAGCGCCTGCACCTGGGTGAGGACCGCCACCAGGTCCTCCTCGCGGCGCGTCGACAGCTCGGCCGTGGCGCTGTCGAGCGCGCCGTCGAGCTCGGCGACCTGGTCGAGCAGCCCGGCCTCGTCGTCGCGCAGCCGCAGGCGCTCGGCGCCGGCCCGCTCGGCCCGCTCGGCCAGGCCGGCGAGCTCGCGGCCGACCAGGTGGAGCCGCAGGCTCCGCAGCTCGGCGGCCAGGACGGCGTGGGAGCGCGCCGCCGTGGCCTGGCGCTCGAGCGGCCGGATCTGGCGGCGCACCTCGCGCACCAGGTCGCCGAGGCGCTCCAGGTTCTCCTCGGTGGCGGCCAGCCTCCGCTCGGCCCGCTCCCGGCGGCGGCGGTGCTTCAGGACACCTGCCGCCTCCTCGATGACGGCCCGCCGGTCCTCGGGCCTCGCCTGCAGGATCTGGTCGAGCTGGCCCTGGCTCATGATGACGTGCTGCTGGCGGCCGACGCCCGAGTCCGACAGGAGCTCCTGGACGTCCATGAGGCGGCAGGGCTGGCCGTTCAGGGCGTACTCGCTGTCACCCGAGCGGAACAGGGTGCGCGTGATCGTGATCTCCGCCAGGCCGCCGGGGAGCCGGCCGGCGCGGTTGTCGATGGTGAGCGACACCTCCGCCCGGCCCAGGGCGGGCCGGTCGGCGGAACCGGCGAAGATGACGTCCTCCATCTTCGACGAGCGGACCGTCCTGGGGCCCTGCGCGCCGAGCACCCAGGCCACGGCGTCGACGACGTTCGACTTACCGCTGCCGTTCGGCCCGACGACGACGGTGACCCCCGGCTCGAAGTGCAGGGTGGCCGGGTCCGCGAACGACTTGAACCCCTTGATGGCGAGGGACTTCAGGTACACCGGGCGTCACCCTATCCGCCGCCGGCGCCCCCGCCAGGATCTCCGGCCGGCCGGCGCCGTCCCCGGCGAGGTCCCCCGTGTCAGACCTGGCAGCGCTCGCAGAAGAACGTCGACCGGCCCGACACGCGAACGCGGCTGATCGGGTGCCGGCAGCGCCGGCAGGCCTGGCCGGCCCGGTCGTAGACCTGGTGCTGCCCCTGGTAGTCCCCGACCTCGCCGTAGAGGTCCCGGTACTGCTCGTCGGCCAGCGACGACCCCCGGTGCTTCACGGCGGCCGCCAGGGTCTCCACCATGGCGCGGTACAGCCGGCGCACCTCCTGCGTGCTCAGGGTGTCGGAGCGCCGGTCGTAGCGGAGCCCCGCCGCGAAGAGGATCTCGTCGGCGTAGATGTTGCCGATCCCCGCGACGAACCGCTGGTCGGTGAGCAGGGCCTTGAGCGCCACGCGACGCGACGCCAGGCGCTGGCCGAACGCCGACCAGCTCAGGGGCTCCTGGAGGGGGTCGAACCCGAGGTGGGCGAGCTCGGGCACGGCGGCGGCGAGGGACCCGGGGGCCGTCACGAACAGCTCCCCGAACGTCCTCGGGTCGACGAACCGCAGCTGGCCCGCACCGGCGAGGGCGACGACGACGTGGGTGTGCGGAGCGAGCGGCTCCCTGGCCGAGGCTGCTCGAAGCAGCTGCCCGCTCATGCCCAGGTGCACGACCAGCACGCTGCCGTCGTCCAGGTCGACGAGCAGGTACTTGCCCGAGCGCCGCACCCCGGTGACCGTCCGTCCCTGCAGCCTGGCGCCGAGCTCGCCCGGATCTGCGTGGCGCCGGACCGACCGGGTCCCGAGGACCTCGACGCTGCGGATCCTCCGCCCGACGACGTCCTTCTCCAGGTCACGGCGGATGGTCTCCACCTCGGGCAGCTCAGGCACCGCCACCTGCCCCCTCGCCCCGGGAAGCGCCGCCGCCGGGCCCGTCGCCGCGCTCCCCGGACGCCGGGCCGGCCCGCTCGCCCGGCTCCCCGGCCGCCAGCCGCAGCGAGGCCTCGCGCGCGGCGGCCTGCTCGGCGTCCTTCTTCGACCGGCCGACGCCCTGGCCCATGGGCTCCCCGGCGACCAGCACCGTCGCCCGGTAGCGGCGGTCGTGGTCCGGCCCGGACCCGTCGACCTCGTAGCGCGGCAGCACGCCTGCGGTCCGCACCACCAGCTCCTGCAGGCGGGTCTTGTAGTCGTCCGCGCCCGGCCCGGCGGCGGCCTCCTCGATGCGCCGGCCGAGCAGGCCGGTCACGATGCCGCGGACCTCGTCCCACCCGCCGTCGAGGTAGACCGCTCCGATGAGCGCCTCGACGGTGTTGGCGAGGATGGACGGCTTGGACCGGCCCCCCGAGGCGTCCTCGCCCCGCCCCAGCAGCAGGAACGCTCCCACGCCCAGCTCCCCGGCGACCTCCGCCAGCACCCCGGTGTTGACCACCGCCGCGCGGACCTTGGCCAGCGCCCCCTCGGGCAGCGCCGGGTACCGGCCGTAGCAGTGCTCGGCGACGACGAGCCCCAGCACGGCGTCCCCCAGGAACTCCAGGCGCTCGTTGGACGCGGCGCCGCCGGCCTCGGCGCACCACGAGCGGTGCGCGAGCGCCTGGGCGAGCAGGGTGCGGTCGGCGAAGCGGTGCCCGATCCGCTCGGCGAGCCGGTCAGCCCCGGGCCCGGCCGCCGCGGCGGCCGCATCGGAGCCGGCGGCGGACAGCGGTGGCCCTGCGCCGGCCGAGCCAGGGCCAGGGTGTGACGTCACTTCGGTCGGCCGGCTCCGGTGCATGCCCGGACCAGCCCGGTCAGGCCACCTCGAGCTTGGCCACGACGTAGTCGACCGCGTCGCGCACGGTGCGCAGCTCTTCGAGGTCCTCGTCCTCGATGCGGAACCCGACGGTCCGCTCGCCGAGCTCCTCCTCGATCCCCTCGACGAGCTCGATCAGGGCGAGGGAGTCGGCGCCGAGGTCCTCGGCGAAGGCGGACGACTCGGTGATGCTCGACGGCTCGATCTCGAGGATGTCGGCAAGCTGGTCCCGGATGATCTCGAACACGCCCCTGCGGTCGAGCGGGCCGTGTTCGACGTGGGTCTCTGCGGGCACTTCGTCTCCTGTCATCCTCGGTCTGGGGCCGGCCGCCGGCGCTGCGCACCTCGGCGAGAGGCCCCACCCGTCCTGCAGCACCGTGGCCGCCCGGTCGAGCCGGCGCGTCGGCCCCGGAGCCGGCCGCCCGGCCCGGCGCCCGAGGTGCCCCGGAGGGGCCGATCCCGGTGGTTCCGGGCGACTCGCACGGGCAGCCGGCGCCGCCGACGTGACCGCGATGCTACCGCCTGCCAGGCACCCAGCCGTCGATCTTCCCGGTCCCGCCCGGCCCGGGCAGCGCGCCCGCCGACCACAGCGCGCCCGGTGACCACAGCGCGCCCGGTGACCACAGCGCGCTCGGCGCTGTGCGGCGTCCACCGTCCCCCGGGCGAGCGCCGCCCGCCACCTGAGCACCGTCCCCCGGCGGGGCTCCGCCGCCGGCGGGGCGGATCAGGCGACGATGGCCCGGACTCGCTCGACGAGCCCGGCGCCCACTGCCTCCGCCGCGACGCGCACGGCGGACACGATGGCCTGGCTCGACGACGACCCGTGGCTGATCACGCAGACGCCGTCCACGCCGAGGAGCACGGCACCGCCGGTGTTGTCCGGGTCGAACTCCTCGGCGAGCGGCGCGAGCCGCGGCAGGAGCACCTCGCCGGCCCGCTTCGCCTCTTCGTCCGCACCGAGCACGTCGAGCACCGCGTGCAGGAAGAAGCGGAGCGAGCCCTCGAGGGTCTTGAGCACGACGTTCCCCGTGAAGCCGTCGGTGACCACGACGTCGGCGCTGCCACCGAGCAGGTCCCTGCCCTCGACGTTGCCGACGAAGCGGAGCCCGGCGAGCCCGGCGAGCAGCTCGTGGGTCTCCTTCACCAGCGGGTTGCCCTTGGTCGGCTCCTCGCCGATGGACAGCAGGGCGACCGTCGGGTCCTCCACGCCGTAGCGGGCGGTGGCGCACGCCGCGCCCATCTGCGCGAACTGGACGAGCATGGCCGGCGTGCACTCGGCGTTGGCCCCGGCGTCGAGCAGCAGCGACGGGACCGACCCCGGCCTCGGGATGGGCGTGGCGATCGCCGGGCGGGCGATGCCGCGCACCCGGCCCATGCGCAGCAGCGCGCTGGCCATCGTGGCACCGGTGTTCCCCGCGCTGACCATGGCGCAGGCGCGGCCGTCGCGCACGGCCTCCGCTGCGCGCACCAGCGACGAGTCCTTCTTCGTCCGCACGGCCCTGCCGGCGTCCTCGTCCATGGCCACGACCTCGGTGCACGGCCACAGCTCCAGGCCCAGCGTGTCGCCCACCAGGTCGGGCGGCCCCACCAGGACGACGGGAACGCCGAGCTCGTCGGCGGCCCGGCGGGCGCCGGCCACGATCTCCCCGGGGGCGCGGTCACCGCCAGCGGCGTCGACCACGACCGGCAAGCCGAGGCCCGTGCCGGCCCCGCGCTCGTCCGCCATCTCAGTCGACGTCGATCGCCTGGCGGCCCTTGTACCACCCGCACGACGTGCACACGACGTGGGGCAGCTTCGCCTGGTGGCAGCGGGGGCAGACGCTGCGAGCCGGCGCCCGCAGCACCCAGTTGCTCGCCCGGCGGCTCCTGCTCTTCGCCTTCGATGTCTTCTTCTTGGGGACGGCCATCGTCGCTCACCTCGTCACGGGACCCCGGACACGTTAGCCGAGCCCGGCACCCGGCACGACCATGTGGCCGCGCTCAGCCCCCGGCCCCGCCCGAGCCGCCGGTGCTGGCCGCCTCGGCGCCGCCGGTGCTGGCCGCATCGCCCTCGTCCCCCTCGCCGCCCGACGCGCGGCGCAGCACGTCGAGCGCCGCCCATCGCTCGTCGCGCGGCGGCTCGCAGCTGCACGGCGCCACGTTCCGGTCAGCCCCGCAGGCCGGGCACAGCCCGCGGCAGTCGGGCCGGCACAGCGGCGCCGTCGGCAGCTCCAGGAGCACGGCGTCGCGCACCAGGGGCTCCAGGTCCACGACGTCGTCGTCGAGCGGGTAGGTCTCGTCCCCGTCGCCGCCGGGCGTGAACAGCTCGCGCACCGCCACGGCCAAGGTGCCCGAGGCAGGGCCCAGGCACCGGCGGCAGGATCCCGACCACGGCGCCCGGACGGTGCCCGTCACCGACACGCCGCCGAAGACTGCCTCCAGGACCACGTCGGCCTCGACCGGCTCCCCGTCGGGCACGGCGCTGCCGGTCACCGCCAGGCCCTCGACCGCCTCCGTGACGTGGCGCTCCGAGCGCGTCCCGACCGCGCGCCGCAGGCGCCGGACGTCGACCCGGAAGACCGAGGCGGCACGCGCCGGCGAGCGGCTCGCCGTCACGGGCTGTCCTGGTCGAACGGCGCGTACGCGCCGTCGACCCCGGCGGCCGTCCCGGCCACGGCCTGCACGGACGCGGGCTCCGCCCGGTCCGCAGCGGGACCGGCGCCGCCCGCGTCCCGCGGCTCCTGGGCCGACGCGAGCCGCTCGCGGCCGGCGCGCACCGTCCGCATGGTGCGGTCGAGGACGATCTCGAACTTGGCCAGCCTCTGGTCGCAGAAGTCCTCGGTCTCGTGGCGCAGCCGGCGCGCCTCCTCGCGCGCCTCGGCCACCAGGCGCTTGGCCATCAGGTCGGCCTGGCGGGCGATCTCGGTCCGCTGGACCATCCGCTCCGCCTGGGCGCGCACCTGATCGAGAAGGGCGTCGGCCTCGCGCTGGCGCTGCTCCATGAACTCCTGGCGCTCGCGCAGCAGCCACCGGGCCTGGCGGAGCTCGTCGGGCAGGCAGTCGAGCGCCCGCTGGATGACCTCGAGCAGTTCCTCGCGCGGGACCAGCACCGAGGACGACAGCGGGGCGCGCCGTGCCGTGGCGACCAGCTCGGCGGCCTGGCGCAGCAGGTCCTCGACGCTCTCGGCCCCGGTCCCGGCCCGGCCGGCGGTGGCGGCGCCGGGGCCGTCGAGGACGCCGTCGGCGAACGGGTCCTCGCCACCTCCGGCGGCGAAGGGGTCGCCCCCGGGACCCTCGTCAGGCCCGCTGCTCACCGTGGGAACCGTTTGTCCAGGTGCGCGACGACCGCCTTGGGCACGAAGGCGGACACGTCCCCGCCGTAGCGGGCCACCTCGCGCAGCAGGCGCGACGCGATGAACGAGAAGTCCGAGCTCGTGGGGATGAACAGCGTCTCCACGCCCGAGAGCTGGCGGTTCATCTGGGCCATCTGGAGCTCGTTCTCGAAGTCCGAGACGGCGCGCAGCCCCTTCACGATGGCCGTCGCCCCGACGTCCCGGGCCACGGCGACCACCAGCTTCGACACCGAGACGATGCGGACGTTCGAGAGGTGCGCGACCGCCTCCGTCAGCATCTCCTCGCGTTCCGCCGCGCTGAAGAGCGGCTCCGCCTTCTGGGGGTTGCGCAGCGCCGCCACCACGACCTCGTCGAACAGGCGGCCGGCGCGCTCGACGACCTCGAGGTGCCCGTTGTGGAAGGGGTCGAACGACCCCGGGAACAGTGCGACGCTCAACCGTTTCCTCCCTCCGGGGCCCCCTGCGTGCGGCCGCCCCCCGCCGGTCGCGCCTCGACCGTCCCCGGTCCCGCGGGGCCGGGGCGACCTGCCGAGCCCGGAGACCGCCGGCGGACGACCACGGTCACGAGCGTACCGCCGTACCGCTTCCGCTTGAGGACATCCCAGGGCTCGGGCGGCGCCAGCGGCCGGTCGCTCTCCAGCACCGCCGTCGTGGCGTGGAGCCGGCCGAGGAGCGCGTCCCACTCGTCGAAGGCGTAGGGCGGGTCGCAGAACGCCAGGTCGAAGGCCCGCCCGGCGCCCGGCCCGGCGAGCCAGGCGAGCGCGTCGGCCCTCGCGACCTCGACCTGCCCGCCGGCCAGGCCGAGCGCGGCCAGGTTGGCCGACACGACGGCCACCGCCCGGCGGTCCCGCTCCACGAAGACCGCCGACGCCGCCCCGCGTGACAGCGCCTCGATCCCGAGCGCGCCCGAGCCGGCGAACAGGTCGAGGACGCTGGCCCCGGCCAGCCCGCCGGGCCCGAGCGCGCTGCCGAGCACGTCGAACATCGCCTCGCGCACCCGGTCGGACGTCGGCCGGGTGCCGTCCCCGTGCGGCGCCCGCAGGGCGCGGCCTCGGCAGGTCCCGCCGATCACGCGCACCGGACCACGGTACCCCCCGCGCCGGCGGCGACCGGCTCAGCTCTTCGCCAGGAACTCCGCCGCCGCCTCGCCGAGGAACAGGTCGACCTCCTCGGCGAGCAGCTCCTGGCGCTCGAGCTCCGGGTCGTCGCCGAGCAGCGCCGCCGCCACCTCCCGCGCCTGCGCCACGAGGCGCCGGTGCCGGCGACGCAGCGAGGCCAGCTTCAGGTCGCTGCGGCCCTGCTGCCGGGTGCCGAGCAGGGTCCCCTCGCCGCGCAGCTCCAGGTCCACCTCGGCGAGGGCGAAGCCGTCCGTCGTCGCCACCAGCGCCTGCAGGCGCTCCGCCACCTCGGGCGCGTCGCTGCGGTCGAGCAGGTAGCACCACGACGCCAGGTCGGACCGGCCGACCCGGCCGCGCAGCTGGTGCAGCTGCGCGATGCCGAAGCGCCCGGCGTCCTCGACGACCATCACGGTGGCCTCGGCGACGTCGACCCCGACCTCGACGACGGTGGTGGCCACCAGCACCGGCACGTCGCCGCTGCGGAACCGGGCCATCACCGCCTCCTTCTCCGCCGCCGGCAGCTGGCCGTGGAGCAGCCCGAGCGGGATCCCCGCCAGGACCTCGGCGGCGAGCCGCTCCAGCTCGTCCGTGGCGGCCCGCGCCTCGACCCGCCCGGAGCCCTCGACCAGCGGGCACACCACGTACGCCCGCCTTCCCGCCGCCACCTGGGAGCGGACCCGCTCCCACGCCGCGTCCTCGTCGTCGGGCGTCCGGGCCCAGACCGTCGTCACCGGCGACCGGCCGGCCGGCAGCTCGTCGAGCTCCGTGACGTCGAGGTCCCCGAGCACCGTCATGGCAGCCGTGCGCGGGATCGGGGTCGCCGTCATGACCAGCAGGTCGGGCGTGGGGCCGCCCGCCGACGCCGCCCGGGACCGCAGCTCGGCACGCTGCTCCACGCCGAAGCGGTGCTGCTCGTCGATGACCACGACGCCCAGGTCGGCGAAGCGCACGTCCTCGGTGAGCAGCGCGTGGGTCCCGACCACGACGTCGACGGCGCCCGCCGAGATACCGTCGACGACCCGCCGCCGCGCGGCGGCAGGCACCCGCCCGGTGAGCAGCTCCACCCGCAGCGACCGCTTCCCGCCGAGCGCGCCGGGGTCCGGGACCTCCAGGCCGTCGAGGGCCTTGCGCAGGCTGCCGTGGTGCTGCTCGGCCACCACCTCCGTGGGCGCCATCATGGCCGCCTGGTGCCCCCCCTGCACCGAGACCAGCATCGCCGCCGCCGCCACCACCGTCTTGCCGGACCCGACGTCGCCCTGGAGCAGGCGGTGCATGGGCCGCGAGCCGGCCATGTCCTCGCGGATGTCCCGGAGAGCCCGGCGCTGGGCCCCCGTCAACGCGAACGGCAGCCGCTCGGTGAACGCCCGGACCAGGTCGGCGGTCCCCGGCGGCGGGTCGGCCACGTGGCGCACCCCCGCGGCGTCGCGCTCGAACGCCGCCCGCCGCCGCTGCACGTCCACCTGCAGGCGCAGCAGCTCGTCGAAGGCGAGGCGGCGCCGGGCCGGCTCCCAGTCGTCGGGCGCCGCCGGGCGGTGGACCGCCCCGAACGCCGCTGTCCGGTCGACGAGGCCCAGGCGAGCGCGCCACGCCTCGGGCAGCGGGTCGGCGAACGGCCCGGCCCGGCGCAGCGCCTCCCCGACCAGCTCGGCGATCTCCCAGCTGGCGATGCCGGCGCGCTCGGACGCCGGGTACAGGGGGACGATCCGGCCGGCGCGCTCCCCGACCAGGTCCACCTGCGGGTTGGTCATCTGGCGGCGGCCGCCGAAGGTGTCGAGCCTGCCGTAGAAGAGCGCCCGGGCCCCGACGGGCAGCTGGCGGGCCCGGAACGGCTGGTTGAAGAACGTGACGCGCAGGCGGTCGGGCCCGTCGGCCACGGCCAGCTCCACGCGTGCCCGGCCGCCCCGGCGCCCGCCGGGGCCGCCCACCACCCGGCACTCCGCGACGTCCCCCACGATCCACGCCGTGTCGCCGACGGCCAGCTCGGCCAGCCGGGCGCGGCGCGTCTGGTCGAGGTACCGGTGCGGGTAGTGCGTCAGCAGGTCCAGGACGCTGCGGATGCCGAGCGCCGCCAGGGCGTCGCGCCGCGCCGGGCCCACCCGGCGCAGCTCTCCGACGTCGATGCCGGCCAGCTGCCGCAGGCGGCGGCCTCCGGGCGGGCCGGGCGCCGGCCCGCACTCGACCTCGGTCCTCACTCGATGCTGATCAGGTAGGGGTAGAGCGGCTGGCCACCGTGGTGCACCTCCACCGTGACGTCTGGCCGCTGCTCCGACAGCCATTCGGTCACCCGCCGGGTGTCCGCCGCGGTCGACCCGTCGCCCTCGATCAGGGTGACCAGCTCGTGCCCGCTCTGCAGCAGCTTGGCCACCAGGGCGCAGGTGGCCTCGGCCAGGGTGGTGCCGACGACCTCGATCCCCTGGCGCGACAGCCCCATCCAGTCCCCGGCGCGAAGCGGGCCGTCGGGACCCTCGGCGTCGCGCACCGCCCGCACGACCTCGCCGGCGACCACCCGGCGCGCCGACTCGGCCATCATGGCCGCGTTGTCGTCGGCGCTCGCCTCGGGGTCGTACTCGAGCAGGCAGGCGAACCCCTCCACGATGGAACCGGTCGGCACCACCCGCACGGGCCGGCTCGCCAGCTCACCCACCTGCAGGGCGACCGGCCGGATGTTGTCGTTGTTCGGCAGGATCACCACCTCGGGCGAGGGCTGGGCCTCCACCACCTTCAGGATCTGCGCCGTGGAGGGGTTCATCGACTGTCCCCCGGGCACGAAGTGGTGGACGCCCAGGGACCGGAAGATCCGGGCGATGCCCTCGCCGTTGGCGACGGCGACCACCGCCGTGCGCGGCGGCGGCCCGGGCGGCTCCTCGGCCACCGCATGTGCCGCGCCCTCGCGGACCCACCGGACCTCCTCGACCTGCTCGCGCAGGTCGGTGACCCGGATGTCCCGCGGCCGCCCGGCGTCGAGCGCCGCCTCGATCGCCGGACCGACGTCGTCGGTGTGGATGTGGCAGTTCCACAGCCCGTCCCCGCCGACGACCACGATCGAGTCCCCCAGCCCCGCCCAGACCTCCTTGAACGCCGGCATGGTGGCGTCGTCCGCCTCGAGCAGGTACATGACCTCGTAGCGCAGCTCGTCGATCCCGCCGTCCGGGCCCGCCACGCCCTCACCGGTCGCCAGCGCCACGGCGTCCTCGCCGACGACCGCGTGGAGCGCCCGAGGCGGCACGCCGACGGGACGCCCGTCGACCACGTGCAGCACGGCGTCGAGCAGGACCACCAGCCCGGCACCGCCGGCGTCGACCACGCCCGCCCGCGCCAGCACGGGCAGCTGCCGGGGGGTCCGCTCCAGCGCCTCGGCAGCGGCCGAGCGGGCCGCCACGGCCACGTCG
>JAJZYI010000082.1 GCA_021798135.1 Actinomycetes bacterium
GCTCATCATGTGCTGCCTGACGTCCAGGAAGGCCGCCGCCACCGACCGAGGAGGCATCCCGGGGCGATGCCGGCCAGGGACTGGCCGTTCACGTTCCACCATGCCGGCCGCGGGAGCGTACAGGTCCTTTGGGGGCTTTGGCCAGGGTGGTCCCGCCCGTGGCGCCGCCGACCATCGACCCCGGGTCGGTCCCCGGGCACCGGGACCGGTCGAGAGCTGACCTGCCCGGGGGGTGGCGCTCGGAGCGAACGAGCACAACGATTGGACAACACGACGGAAACGGCTTCAGGTGGGCAGGCCCCGTGCCGATGGGCGAGACGTGGCGGAGAGCGCGATCCCGACGGCGTCGGCTGGCGCGGCGGTGGTCGTGGACCTCTCCCGGCCGGTCGACGCGCCCCTTGCAGCCAGGCGGGACACCGTCGCCGGCGCCTTGGCGCCGTTGGGTCTGGTCCCGTCCCGCGCCTTCGGCTGCTGCCCCGCCCGCTGGTTCCGGCCGGGTGAGTCCTGGGCATGCACGCGGCGTGCCGGCCACGTCGGCGGGCACAGGCTGCGCCGTACGCTTGCCTGACCGGCCGCGTGGTGTTCGCCGGGCGGGCCCCCCGGGGGCCTCCTGGCGCTCGCTGGCACCCACGCTCGGGACCCGTGGATCCGCCGTCGGGACCCGTGGACCCGCCGTCGGGACCCGGGTCACTGCGTGCGCTGATGCCGGTGCCGGGTCGTCGGTCGTCCAGTTCGAGTCGCGCTGTGGCGGCGACTGGGTCGTCGCCCAGGACGGCGCCGTCTTCGCCTACGGCGATGCCACCTACTCGGGCGGCGACACCCTGCCGGGAGGGTTCGGCACCGTCATCGTGGGCGGCGCCCAGGGCTGACCGGCCCCCGCACCCGCCGCCAACTGCGCCCGCGGCCGCCCGGGCGGCGGCCGCGGGCGCAGCGCGTCCGGAGCCGGCCGTGGCGTGCGGTGACAGGGGGCGAGCCCGGATCGCGCCCGGCACGCGGGAAATCGGGGCGAAGGTCCCTTGCCGGTGGGCCGCCGGATGTGGTCACGTAGAAACGGTCATGCTCTGCGTCAGCTTCGTCGCGGACGTGCTGGCACGGCTGACCTGGCGCTGCGGGCCGGGGCGGGTCGAGGGGACCGAGCGCCTGACCACCCCGGGGGGAGGCAGCGTGGCCGCCGTCGTGACTCCCGCGCCGTGCGGGGCCACCGCCCGGAGGAGGACAGCCCAGATGAAGGCCGATGACTGCGCCGTCTGCGCGGCGCCGCTCCCGCCACCCTCCCTGCGCGTGCCCGACGTGGTGGTCGACGCGTCGCTGCTCCCGGCGAGCCCCGCCGAGGCCCGCGCCGTGCCGCGCGGCGAGCTCGCCCTGGCGCGCTGCCCGACCTGCGGCCTGATCCGCAACCTCGCCTTCGACCCCGACCTCGTCCGCTACGAGCCGGAGTACAACGCCTCGCAGTGGGCGTCGCCGGCGTTCCGGCGCTTCGCCGAGGACCTGGCCCGTGACCTGGTCGACCGCTACGACCTGGATGGTGGCCGTGTGCTCGAGGTCGGCTGCGGGCGCGGCGAGCTGCTCGCGGTGCTGCGCTCGGCCGGCGTGGCGGTGGCGGTCGGCGTCGACCCGAGCTTCCCGCCCGAGGCGGCCGCCGAGCTCCCCGACGGCGTCAGCGTGCTGGCCGAGCACTTCAGCCCGGCGCACGCGTCGCTGGGCGGCGACGCCGTGCTGTGCCGCCAGACCCTGGAGCACCTGGAGGACCCGCTCACCCTGGTCCGCACCCTCCGGCACGGCTTCCCCGCCGGGAGCCGGGTCCTCTACGTCGACGTGCCCGACGCGGCCGCGGTGTTCGGCGGCTCCTCGACCTGGGACCTCGTCTACCCGCACGTCAACTACTTCGAGCAGGGGACCCTGGTGCGGCTCCTCGTGGAGGGCGGCTTCAGCGTCCTGAGCTCGGGCGTGACGTTCGGCGGCCAGTTCGCCTTCGCCGAGGCGGTCCCGGGCAGCGACGCGCCGTCCGTGCCCGCTGGGCCGGGACCCGCCGACCTGGCCCACCTCGGCCGCCGGGTGCGCCAGGAGCGCGCCCGCATGTCGGAGCTCGCCGAAGCGGGCCGGCGGGTCGCGCTGTGGGGCGCCGGAGCGCGCGGGGTCACCTTCCTCGACCTGGTGGACGAGCCGCGGGCGGTCGGCGCCGTGGTGGACCTCAACCCGGCCAAGCAGGGTCGCTACCTGCCCGGGAGCGGACACCGGATACGGGAGCCGGCCGAGCTCCTGGAGTTCCGGCCCGACGTCGTGCTGCTGCCGAACCCCGTGTACCGCGAGGAGGTGGCCGGCATGCTCAGCGGCCTGGGCGTCGTCGCCGAGCTCCGACCCGTCTGACCACGCCCGGCGCCGGGCCGGCCGGCGCGTGCCGGTGCTCGTGCGCGAGCCGGCGGCCTTGCCCGCGGTGTGCCGCTGCCCGTGCGCATGCCGGTGGCCTTGCCCGCGGCGCGCCGGTGCTTGTGCGCATGCCGGTCGCCTTGCCCGCGGTGCGCCGGTGCTCGTGCGCATGCCGGCGGCCGTGCCCGCGGTGTGCCGCTGCCTGCGCGTGCCGCTGCCCGTGAACCTGCCGGTGCCCTGCCGTCCGGCCGTCACGCCGCCTGGAACGACCGCTTCGACAGGCCCACCATGTAGCCCTCGATCACGGTGGTGACCGGGGCGGCGGGATCGGAGGCGGCCCCGAGCGTCACGAACAGCGGGCTGAAGTGCTCGACGGTCGGGTGGGCGAACGGGAGCCCGGGAGCCCGGCTGGCGTAGCCGGCGAGCTCGTCGAGGTCGCCGGCGGCCAGGGCACGTGCCGCCCAGGCGTCGAACTCGGCGGACCACGACGGGACGCGTTCGGGGTGGCGGAAGTCGACGTGGCGCAGGCCGTGGGTCATGAACCCCGAGCCGATGACCAGCACCCCCTCGGCGCGCAGCGCCCGCAGCCGGGCGCCGAGGGCCAGGAGCCGCTCGGGGTCGTGCGTCGGCAGGCTCAGCTGCACCACGGGGATGTCCGCGGCGGGGTACATGACCTTGAGCGGCACCCAGGCGCCGTGGTCGAGCCCCCGCTGCCGCTCGTGCAGCCGCTCGCCGCCGGGGAGCGTCGCGCGCAGGCGGGCGGCGACGGCGGAGGCGTCCGGCGTCGCGTACCGCATGTCGTAGTACATCGGGTGGAAGCCACCGAAGTCGTAGACGAGCGGGGTGGCTGCCGCGGTGGCCGTGATGGCGGCAGGGGCCTCCTCCCAGTGGGCGGAGACGACCAGGATGGCCCGTGGCCGAGGCAGCGAGCGGGCCCACGCGTGGAGCTGCGCCATCCACGGCCCGTCCTCGAACAGCGGCGGGGCGCCGTGGCTCACGAACAGCGCCGGCAGCGGCCCGTCCGATGGCTGCCACGGGCGGTGCGGCTCGGCGGCCTCCGCCGCCGCCACGAGCCGCAGGTGGGTCGCGAAGGGGTGCGCGGACGGGACCCGGGCGTCGGCGGCGGCAGTGGGGTCGGGTGTCGTCGGCATGGGGGCTCCTCGTCGCCGATCGAGGTGCAGCGTCCACGTCGGCGTGCCGGGTCCAACCGTGCCCGGGCCGGCGGCATTCCCAGGGGGCACCCGCGTGCCGGCGTGACGCTGGGCCCGTGCCGCCGCGTGCCGGCGTGACGCTGGGCCCGTGCCGCCGCGTGCCCTCCCAACCGGCCTCATTGGGACCTTGGACCCTGGCGGGCCGCGTGCGGATCGAGGCAGCATGCCAGGTGCACGCTGGCGGGTGGCGCAGCGGCCCGCCGACGGGTCGGCCCGGAGCGCGGTGCCAGGAAGGCCACGCGGTCCTCGGCACCGATGCGGCGCTCCGGCAGGCACGGGCTCGCCGCGAGCGCGGTGCTCGGCCAGGGGAGCAGCGCACCTCCGTCCCCGAGACGCCGGGCCGCACGACGCTGCCACGGCAAGCGGGGCCGCAGGCCGACAGGAGGGTGCCGATGCGACGTCAGCGACATGCCCGAACCTGGCGGCGACGGCTCGCCGTGGCTCCGGTCGCCGTGCTGCTCGCCGTGACCTCGATGGCTGCGGGGACCGTGGCGGCCGCGGCCGCGGAGCAGGGCACGTCGACGCCGGGCGCCATCATCACCGCCCAGAACCCCGGCACCTCGCCAGCGGGCAGCGACCTCCGCATCACGCTGACCGCGCACAGCGCCGCCGGCAGCGGCACGGACCTGTCGTGCCGGCCGCAGGACCAGACCCTCCGGTGCTGGGCGTCGCTGGTCCTCGACGTGCCCGAAGCCGGTGGCCTGCGCCTCACCGGCTTCCAGGCGCACCGCGTGGCCATCGGCGTCGGGGAGTGCAGCGGCTGCGGCGGCGACGTCGTCCCGGCCAGCGCGAACGCGACCGTCGGCCCCTCGGAGGCCGTGGTGAACGGCCTGGCCACCGTGCAGCGGCCGGGCAGCACGGACCTGGCGACCGGTGCCACCGTGCAGGTGAAGATCGCGCTGGTGGACGAGGGGGCGGCGCGCTACCGCGACCAGGTCGACGTCGCCGTGTACCGCTACGTCGAGGGATCGGTCAAGCCCCTCGTCTACGACTCGCAGTGGCAGGTCGTGGAGCAGGTGGCCATCAAGGTGCGTGGCGGCGGCTGATCCGGGCGCCGGCAGCCCGAGATCGGCGGCGCCGCACCTGGCGTGGCCGACGGGCACCGCTGGAGCGGTCGAGCCGGCGCCCGGGGAACAGGGCGAACACGAAGCAGGAGGTTGGCCGATGAGCAGCACGGGAACCAGGCGCGCCGCGGCGATCGTCGCCGGGGTGCTTGCGGCGTCGATCGCGTTGCCGGGGGCGGCGATGGCGGCAGGCCGGGGGTCGGGCCACGGCGGCGGCGCCGGCGGCCAGCACGGCGGCGGGGAGACCACCACCGCCAACAACCTGTCCGTGCCCACGGTGTTCGTCCCCGGCACCGGCGCCTTCGCCGTCACCTGCGGCAGCGGCACGCCCGGCGCACTGGTCATGCCGTCCGGCGCGCCGCTGAGCGGTTACCCGATCGATCCTGGCGCGTCCTACTACGTCCAGGGTGTGAACACCTGGCAGGCCCAGTGCGAGACGGCACCCGCCGGCACCGTGGACGTCACGGCTGCCTGGGGGGACAACCTGACGGGGGGCGCGGCGCTCACCACGCACCACCCGATCCGCGTGGAGATCGGCCTGTCCACCACCGGGCCGGCCATGAACGGCTTCGAGGTGCTCAAGCTGGACACGGACGCCCTCGATCGCGAAGCCGCGTACGGCACGCCGGCGGTGGCGAGCCCGACCGGCGGCTTCGTCGGCCAGCCGACCACCTTCGCGAGCCCGCAGGTCTGGGACGCCGCGGCGACGCTGTCCATCACCGACGACGCCAGCGGCCAGGCCGTGTTCAGCGGCCCGGCGCCGGCGGAGATCAACGCCACCGGCAAGGTGGTGTACGGCTACAACCTCAGCGTGTCCAGCCCCGGTGACTACACCATCGACTTCACGGCGCCCAGCGTCGCCATCACCGGCGCCGATGCCGGCAACGCCAGCGGCCACACCGCCTCGCTCACCATCGGCGTGACCGGTGGCGGCGGCGGTGGCGGCAGCGGTGGCAGCCACGGCGGCGGCGCGGGCGGTGGCAGCCACGGCGGTGGCTCCGGGCACTGACGGCATGTCGGGTCGGGTGACGGGGATCGGCGCGGGCGGGTTGCGCCGGAGCCGCCGCCGTTGCGCCGGTGCGATACTGCCGGCGTGCTGCGCCCGTCCGCCGGCCCCCAGGTCAGCGAGGTCCCCGAGGTTCCGGAGGTTCCGGCCGTCCCGACCCGCAGCGCCGGCGCCGCCCCGGCGTCCCTGGTGGCGCGGCTCGTCGCCGCGGGCTGCGTCGCCGCCGAGGAGGAGGCTGCCGAGCTGGTCGCCGCGGCCGAAGGGAGGGCCGCGGCGGCCGGCGCCGGCGCGGGCGTCGACCAGGGCGTGCTGGAAGGCCTGGTGGCTCGCAGGGTGGCGGGCGAGCCCCTCGCCTGGGTGACCGGATCGGTGTGGTTCCTGGGCCACCGGGTGCGGGTGGATCCGGGCGTGTACGTGCCCCGCTGGCAGAGCGAGGCCCTGGCCCGCCGTGCCGTCGAGCTGCTGCCCGACGGCGGGCTCGCTGCCGACCTGTGCACGGGAGCCGGGGCGATCGCCGTGGCGCTCGCCCGGGCCCGGCCCACGGCGCGGGTCGTCGCCACGGACGCCGATCCCGCGGCGTGCCGGTGCGCGGCGGCCAACGGCGCCGGCGACCGGGTGGAGGTCCTGTGCGGGGACCTCGCCGCCCCCGTGCCTGCCGCGCTGCACGGCCGTGTCGACGTGGTCGTCGCCGTCGCGCCCTACGTGCCGAGCGACGAGATCGGCCTGCTGCCCCGCGAGGCCCGCGACCACGAGCCGCTCGTCGCCCTCGACGGCGGTCCCGACGGCCTGCAGGTGCTGCGCCGGCTCGTCCGCGCTGCGGCACGGTTGCTCCGCCCCGGTGGCAGCCTGCTCGCCGAGCTCGGTGGCGAGCAGGACCGGGCGCTCGCTCCCGCGCTGCACGCGGCGGGCTTCGATGCGGTCACGAGCCACCACGACGGCGACGGCGACCTGCGTGGCGTGGAGGCCCGGCGCCGCTGACGGTCGTGGCGCCGGCGGGAGCCGACCGTCGCCGCTGCGCCGCTGGACCAGGTGGCGGATCGGGCGGGGGCGCCGCTCGCCTCCGCCCGCAGCGGAGGGCGTCGGTCCTCAGGCGTTCTTCGGCAGCTGCGAGAACGGCGTGTCGCGGTCGGGCCCCGGCTCCTTCGGCAGGCCCAGGACCCGCTCGCCGATGATGTTGCGCTGGATCTGGTCGGTGCCGCCGTAGATGGCAGGGGCCTGGGCGAACAGGGCCATCTCCGTGACCATCGGCAGCTCCGGCATGCCGGTCGCCTCCACCAGGGCGGCCCGCGCCTCGTCGTCGTAGCCGTGCAGCGTGCCGTAGGGGCCCAGCAGGCGCAGGCCGACGTCGCGCAGCAGCCGGGTGGTCTCGCTCATCGACAGCTTGGCCACGTTGGGCATCCCCGGGATGTCCCGCCCCGCCTCGCGCGCGGCCTTCACGCGCGCGGCGTTGAACCGCCCCAGCTCGCCCAGGATGTGCAGGCGCACCAGGTCCTGGCGCACGAGCGGGTCGTCGGCCATGCCTCGCTTGCGGGCCAGCTCGAACAGGAGCCTCACCCCCGCGGTGGCCATCGAGCCGGGGCTGCCGGTGTCGTTGGACCGCCGGCCGCCCGCCGTGAAGTCGCCGGCCCGCCGGTCCAGGTGGCCGACCACCGTCCCCGGGCTCGCCCCGCTGCCGCCTGCGGCGGACCCGCCACCGGACCCCAGACCGGCCCGCTCGAAGGCGAGGGTGGTGTTGGCCACCCGCCACCCGTCGCCCCGGTCGCCGATGAGGGCTCCGGCAGCCACCCGGGCGTCGGTCAGGAACACCTCGTTGAACAGGGACCGCCCCGTCATCTCCCGCAGGGGCCGGACGTCCACGCCCGGCTGGTGCATGTCGATGGCGAAGTAGCTGATGCCGCGGTGCTTGGGGGCGTCGGGGTCCGTGCGGGCGATCAGCATGCCGAGGTCGGCGACCTGGCCGCCCGACGTCCACACCTTCTGCCCGCTCACCACCCACTCGTCGCCGTCGGCGACGGCGCGCGTCTGCAGGCCGGCCAGGTCGGAGCCCGCCTGCGGCTCGCTGAACAGCTGGCACCAGGCGTCGCGCCCGGTGACGATGCCCTTGACGTAGCGGTCGATCTGCTCCTGGGTGCCGTGGGTGGCGATCGTCGGGGCCGCGAGCAGCAGGCCGAGCCCCCCGGGCGCGCCCAGCGCGCCGAAGGCGGCGATCTCCTGCTCCACCCGCACGGCGTCGGCCCTCGACAGGTCGCGCCCGTAGGCGTTGGCCGGCAGCGACGGGGCGGACCACCCGGCCAGGCCGAGGCGCTCCCACCATTCGCCGACGGTGAGGTCGGGGTCCCAGTTGTCCTGCAGCCAGGAGCGCAGCTCGGTGATGAGCTGGTCCTCGGAGCCCCTGGTCCTGTCCGCGGCAGTCGTGCTCACGTGCCCCACCTCCTCCGGTGGTCCACCGTAGCTTGCACCGGGTGGCACGGGCCACGGCGCGTGCCGGGCGACGGCACGGGCTCGGGGGGCGAGGCTGCGGAGGGTTCGCCGGTGCCCGGACCGCCGGCAGCGGACAGTGGGTGGGGGAGCTGGTCACGTGGTGCGTGGCGAGCCCGTGCCCTCCGGGCCCACCGGCCAGATCACCGGAAGTTCACCAACCGTTCACCTGGGCGCCGCTTTCGGATTACCGTGCCGTCACCTGGTCTCGATAGAACGGTGGTCGACGAACCGAGCCCGGCTCGTCGCGGGTGACACCGATCTCGGGAGGGACCCTGTGGCCGACGCCCTTACCGCGCTCGACGAAGCGCCGTTGAGCCGGTTCCACAGCCGTGCCGTGGTGACGGCAGGCATGGGGTTCTTCACCGACGCGTACGACCTGTTCATCATCGGCACGGCGACGACGCTGATCGCCAAGCAGTGGCACCTGACGTCGGCGCAGACCGGGCTGGTCAATTCGATCACGCTGATCTCGGCCTTCGTCGGCGCCTTCGTGTTCGGCCGAGTGGCCGACCTCCTGGGCCGTAAGAAGGTCTACGGGCTCGAGGCCATGCTGATGGTCGGCGGGGCCGTGGCGTCCGCCTTCGCCCCCAGCCTGATCTGGCTCCTCGTCTTCCGGTTCGTCCTGGGCCTCGGCGTGGGCGGCGACTACCCCATGTCCGCCGTGCTCATGAGCGAGTACTCCAACCGCAAGAACCGGGGCAAGCTCGTCGGGCTGGTCTTCTCCATGCAGGCGCTCGGCACGGTGGCCGGCTACATCGCCGGGCTCACCCTGCTGTCCGCCGGGGTGAACGCGGACGTCACGTGGCGGCTGCTCCTCGGCCTCGGAGCGATCCCCGCTGCTGCCGTGATCATGCTGCGCCGCCGCATGCCCGAGTCGCCGCGCTTCCTGCAGCAGGTCCGCGGCGAGGGTGCGGCGGCGGCGGAGGCGGTCAGCCGGTTCAGCGACGGGACGATCACCGCCGACGCGCCGGCGGCCAGGCCGGCGCCCGGGCGGGCCGGCGGCGCCCGGCTGAGCCTGTGGGCGTTCCTGAGCAACCGCCGGTACCTGCGCTACCTGGCCGGCACCGCCGGAGCCTGGTTCGTGTTCGACTACGCCTACTACGGCAACTCGGTGTCGGCACCGCTCATCGTGAAGAGCGTGCTCGGCTCCCACGGTGCCCACGTCCTCACCGAGGCGCTCGCCCTGCAGCTCATCGTGTTCACCGTGGCGGCGGTGCCGGGCTACTTCCTGGCCGCGTACGCCATGGACCGGATCGGCCACCGCCGCCTGCAGCTCATCGGGTTCCCCCTGATGGGGCTCGCCTTCCTCCTCATCGGCGTCATCCCGGGCATCACCGCCGCGGTCGTGCCGTTCCTGATCCTGTTCGGGATGAGCTACTTCTTCGCCGAGTTCGGGCCCAACACCACCACGTTCGTGCTCGCCGGGGAGGTGTACCCGACGAGCGCCCGCACCACCGGGCACGGCATCTCCGCCGGGATCGCGAAGGTCGGCGCCTTCATCGGCGTGTACCTCTTCCCGGTCATCAAGGACCACCTGGGCGTGGGTGGCGCGCTCCGGCTGTCCGCCGCCTTCGCCGTGGCCGGCGCCCTGCTCACCCTGCTCGTCCCCGAGCCCGCCGGCCGGAGCCTGGAGGACCTGTCCTCCGAAGAGGTCGTGCAGGCCGCCGAGGCGGTGGTGGGCCTGGCGCCCGAGCCGGTGGCGACCGGCGAGCGCGCCACCGGCTGAGCCTCGGCGGGGCGGCGCCGCCGGGAGCGGCTGCTGACCCGGCTGCCGCGCCGAGCGCGGGCCCGGGCAGTCAGCGTGGCGTGCCGAGGGCGGCGGCGATCCGCCGGGCGCGGCCCTCGGCGTCGGCGCAGGAGACCACCAGGCGGTCGAAGCGAGCACCGTCCGTGTCGACCACCACGGCGGGCCCGTGGCGGTAGACGGCGGCGAAGTCGGTGGTCCCGGCCCCGCGGCGCGTGCACAGCGAGATCACCCCGGGGATGCCGGTCCCCGGGGCGCGGATGCCCCGCAGCTCGGACCACGGGTCGTCGCTCACCCGCACGTCCGTCACCGACGCCAGTGGCACCCGGACGTTCCCGCGCATCGCGCCGAGCTTCTCCAGCGGGCTGAGCCGCACCACCACGTCCGGCCCCTCGACGTCGACCGTCGCCATCGTCGCGCTCCTCTCGCCCTGCGGGCCCGGTTCGGTCCCGGCCCGTCGCACCTGGCCCTTCGCTCGGAGCCCTTCGTCCGGACCTCTTCGTCCGGACCTCTTCGTCCGGACCTCTTCGTTCGGAACCCCTGCAACGGGCCCGTCGCACCTGGCGTGCCTGCGCCGGTCCGACCCGGCGCCGTCCAGCTGACCGCCCGGGGTGCCCGGCAGGGCGATCCGAGCCGGCCCCGAGGCTAGCGGCCGGGCGCGCGCGACGGGGGCGGCTCTTCCGTTGGCGCAGCGCCCGCCGCCGGCGCCCGTCCTGCCGGTCCCGCTGGTGCCGGCGTCGCGCCGTCGGTTGGCTCGGCGGCCCCGGTGACGAGGTACCCGAGCCCGGCGGCGCGAGCAGCGAGGGCGAGCTCCACTCGTGTGCGCACCCCGAGCTTCGCCCGGAGGTGGTCGAGGTGCGTCCTGACGGTCGCCTCCGACACGACCAGGTCGCCCGCGATCTGGCGGGGCGAGCGCCCGGCCCCGACGAGCTGCAGGACGTGCTCCTCGCGACGGGTCAGCTGCCCGCCATGCGCCGTTCCCGGCAGGAGGACGGCGACCAGCCGCGCCGTGAGGTCACCGGGGAGCGCGATCCCTCCGTCGTGGACGACCTGGACCGACCGCTCGACCTCGGGCCAGGGCGCCGACTTGGCGATGAACCCGCTGGCCCCGGAGCCGAGCGCGCGGACCAGGTAGTCGTCGGCCGCGAACGCGGTGGTCACGAGCACCCGTGGCCGGGCAGAGCGGTTGCCGCCGGTGAGCTGGGCGGCGAGGGAGATGCCGTCGCGGCCGGGCATCCGGACGTCGGCGAGGACCACGTCCGGGCGCCGGTCCATGCAGAGGGCCACGGCTTCGTCGGCACCCGTCGCGGTCCCGGCGAGCGCCACCACCGCGGACGCGTCCACCAGGGCGCTGACGGCCCGGACCATGATGGGGTCGTCGTCGACGACCATCAGGGAGATCATCGGCCAGAACGGCTCGCATGGCTGGCGGCTCGGGCCGGCACCGAGGCGCGGACGGTGAACCCCGGCTGCCCGGTCCCCGTCAGGTCCAGGGTGCCACCGGCGTCGGCCAGGTGGCGACGCAGCCGTTCCAGGCCGGTGCCGGAGCCGCCCGGGCCGGCGCGGGCCGGCCCGGGGTCAGCGACGGACACCGTCGCCGCGTCCGGGCCCACGTGCAGGCCGACGTCGACCACCGTCGCCGCCGAATGCCGCGCGACGTTGGCCAGGGCCTGCTCCAGCACCTCCGCCACCAGGGCATCCTGGTCGGGGGTGATGCGCAGGGGATCGCCGCGGACGGCCAGGCGCAATTCCACGCCGACCGGCCCCAGCCGGCCGATCCACCGCCCGAGCACGGTCCCGAGGGTTCCCGCGAGGCCCGGCACGGGCAGCCCGGCGAGCGGTGGCGGCGTGCCGTCCGCTGCCGTGCCGATGCCCGCCGCGCCCGGCATGCCCGCCGTGCCGATGCCCGCCGTGCCCGGCATGCCGGCGGGGGTGGTCGCTCCGGTTGGGCCGGCGGCAGCGGGGGCCGCCTCGGCCGCGGGGCCGCCGTCGCCGGGCGTGCCCCACGACCCCA